>NZ_JBFTLY010000005.1:0-237066 GCF_056396685.1 Pseudarthrobacter sp. 05T312 | reverse complement strand
AACGCCATGCACACCGCCGGCGACAACCTCCACCAGGCCACCGACACCGTCCAGGCCAAACTCTCCGACGCCGGCCAGGCCGTCTCCCACGCCCCGGACCAGGTCAAAGCCAAAACCGCCGGGAACCCCCTGGCCGCCGGGCTCATCGCGTTCGGCGCCGGCATGCTGATCTCCTCCCTGATCCCGGCCAGCGAGAAAGAACGCCAAGCCGCGGACCAACTCAAAACCGCCGCCCAGCCCCTGGCAGAACAGGTCACAGACGCCGCCAAAACGGTAGCCCAGGACCTCAAGGAACCCGCCCAGGAAGCCATGGAAAACGTCAAGGCCACCGCCACCGACGCCGCCCAAAACGTCAAAAACGAAGGCCAAACAGCCGCCAGCGACGTCAAAGACCGCGCCACCGACGCCAAAGACAACATCCAAAACACCTGACCAACCCCACGCGGCAAAAGGAAAGCCGGTTCCGCAGGATGCGGAGCCGGCTTTCCTTTCCCTCGGGCGGGCCCCGGCCACCCCAGCAGCTGTGGGCTAGCGCTTGCCCTTCTTGCGGGACCCCTTGCCGCGGCCCTTGTCCGGGTTGGGGGCGTAGCGCTGGGCCACCTTGGGCGCCTTCTTGGTGCCGGTGCCGCGGCGGTCCGGCTTGGGTTCCTTCTTCACCTTCTGCGGCTGGGCCGAAGGCTGGCGGGAGCTCTGGGCGGTGCGGCCGCGCACCACACCAATGAACTCCTCCAGCACGTCATCGGTTGCCTCTGCCGGCCAGGCCAAGGCAATTTCGGTCCCCTCGGCCCCGGTGAGCCTTCGCGCCACGGTGTCCTTAACATTGAAGTGGCGTGCCACTGACATCGGAAGGATCAACAGGCCGGCTCCGGAGGCCACCGCCTGGAGCGCCGCATCCGGTCCGCCCAGGGTTGCAGGATCAAGGAAGGATTCCTGCGCGAGGTCGGCAAGCGCCACTTCCTCGAACACTGAGATCTCATGGCCTTTCGGGGCAACCACCACGGGCTGCTCCTCGTACAGCGGGATAACGCTGAGGCCTTCGCGCTCAATGGGAAGGCGGACGAAGGCCATGTGCGCCTTGCCGTCGTCCAGCGCGTCGCGCTGCACGACGTCGTCGACCATAAATGCTTCAAGGGGAATATGCGGCATCCGCTCTTCCCAGCGGCGGATCCACTTGCCCGGGGTCACCCCTGCCACATACGCGATGCGCAGCACACGCTGGGCGGCCTCTTCAGGGGCGGGCTGGCCATCGGGCGTGGGGGTATTGTCGGCGGGCACGTCTTCACAGTACCCGCCGCCCGGATACCCTTGAAGCATGACCTCTGCAAACTCCCAGTCCATGAAGCCGGCCACCGTTGCCAAGAAACTTGGCATCTACCTGCCGGCCACCCCGCAGGAGTTCCAGGATTCAACCATTACCCGCGAGGAATTTGCCGAACTCCAGGCCAACCCGCCGGAATGGCTTGCCGAACTCCGCCGCAACGGGCCGCACCCCCGCCCCGTGGTGGCCCAGAAGCTGAACGTTTCCATCAGCGGCCTGGCCCGCGCCGGCGTGGAGGAAGCGCTCACGACGGCGGAGATCACCGCGCTGCTGCAGGCTCCCCCGCAGTGGCTCGTCAGCGAACGCGCCACGCACGCGGCCGTCCGCGCCGAAGCCCAGCGGGTCAAGGACGAAGCTGCCAAGAAGCAGGCCAAGAAGGACCGCGCACAGGCCAAGTAGGCCGCAGCCGCGTCCCAGAAGCCTGTTCGCCTGTCAGGACCTTGAAGGTCCGGATGCGCGAACAGGCTTCTGTGGCATCCAGGCCCCTCAGTCCTGGTGGATCTGGACGTAGTTGCCGCAGCCGTCGTCAAATACGGCGCTGGTCCCGAATGAATCAGTGGTGGGCGGTGTCTTGAAGCTCACCCCGGCGGCCACCAGCCGGTCATACTCTGCCTGGACGTCGGGGACTCCGAAAACGATGGCAGGGAGGCCGGCCTCGCGGACGGCGTTCATGTAACTGGCGCCTATGGGGTTGTCACTGGGTTCCAGGAGCAGTCCCACCGAGCTGTCCTCCGCTCCCGGATCCTTGATGATGTACAGGTTGTACTCCGGCATGGCCATGAGGGTGTCGAAGCCGAGAGTGCCGGTGTAGAAGGCGTGGGCGGCCGCGGGATCCTGGACGTGGATGCTGCACATTTTGAGTCGCATGGTCCCACGGTACCGCCCATCGCCATGCCTTCCAGGCTGTCAGCTTCCCCCTTTTCCCAGCCATTGACGCTATGCCCGGGAGACGGTCCAATGGAAGGACCAGCCCGGGCTTTCCGGCCCGGGCCAAGTCTTGATGGGGAATGGCGGGCGCGGGAGGTACAGGATGTCCATCTTGGCGGAATCCCTGAACCAGGGACTGTTTCACGGTGCGTGGGCGGTCCTGCTGTGCGGGCCGGCGCTGGTTGCCAGCGTCGCCACCACCGTCTTCGTTGTACGGCGCCGGTCCCTGGCACCCGCAAGCGACGCAACACAGGCGCCCGACCAGCTGTTTTGGGACCTTTTCCTCGGGTCCTGTGTGGCCCTTCCTGCCCTCGTGATCCCGGCCTTGGTGTCGCCATGGGCGGGACTGGTGCTGGCTGCGGCAGCAGCCGCCTCCGGCATCGCCGCATACCGGGGCAGCCCACGGATCCTGGCGTGGCGCGCCGGCCGACGGGAACACAGGGAGCAGCTTTCCGCCCATCAAGCGGCCCGCCTGCAGCATGATGAGCTGATGCTCCGGTGGCAGCGCTACGAGCTGGATCCCGGCTGCAGCATCGACTATCCGGCCCTGACCGACGTGCGGCTGCCGGAAACGTCCGCACTGATCAAGGCCATGCGGACAGCGGACCAGCTGCGGACAGCCACGCACACGGGCTACCCGGCCGCCGTCGGAAGCCTGGCTGCTTCGCTGGCAGCGGCCGAACGGGCAGCGGGAATTCCTGCTGCGCTGCCGGCTGAGCGGACCGGCTGACGTTAACTGCTGTGTCGAAGGGGTTGGATTGCCCCCGAGGCCCGGCGATAGCATCCCAGGATGAAGCCTGAGGAACTGCCTGCCCATGACCAGTACGGCCGGCTCCTGGAAGACCGGGGAGTCTGGCGGCAAGCCACCACGCTAGAGGCTGCCGGTGAGCTGACGGCCCGGTGGCTGGAAGGCGGAAGTTCGTACCAGCCCGGGCATTTCGCCGCGGTGTTCGACGCCGAGACCAAACCGATCGCCGCAGCGCTGGCGGAGTTGAACCGCAACGGGCTGTTCACCAAGGAGTCCCAGCCGGGCATCCTTGGCGATGGCGCCGCGCAGCGGCAATACGTCACCGGATTCTGCGGCGCCGAAACCGCGCGCGGACTGCTGGCGCTGTCGACCCGGACCGAACTGGTGACCGTGGCCCATGCACCGGGCGAGGCAAGCAGCGCCGCCATTCCGGTGACCCTGGCACGGACGGAGATCGCCACGGTGCTGGGTTCCAGCGAAAATCCCGTGACGGACGATCAGATCCAGGATTGGGCCGGGGAGACCAACGATGCGCTGGCGCTCCTGCTCGCTGATTCCTGGTACGTGGAGATCCTCGATCCTGTGTGGGGACGCAATGACGTGCTGCTGCCGGCGGTCCTGAAGGCATTGAAAAGGGCGGAGCAGCCGTAGCCGCCCCGCCCCACCGGTAGCCGTCGTTACAGCTCCACGGTGCCGCTTTCGCCAACGCTCATGCGGCTGTTCGTCACCTTGGATTTGACCCACTGCAGGACCGTTGCGGCAGTGCCGCCCGGGCTGGTCCAGTACTCCGCCGAGTCCGAGTCCACCCGGAGGAGGCAGACCTCGGGGGTGTCCGGGCCGTCCGGGAACCATGCTTCAACTACCTGGTTCCACATCTCGTGGATCTTGGCGCGGTCCGTGACCACCTCGGCGGTCCCAGCAACGGAAACCCATTCGGTCTTCTTGCCGAAGGCGACGTTAACGCGGGGATCAGCCCGGACATGGGCAACCTGCGAGGTGCCAAGCCCGGTGAAGAACCACATGTCGCCGTCGTCCTTGACCTCCTGGACGGCCAGCGGTCGGCTGACGAGGGCGCCTTCTTCGTTGATGGTGGTGACCATGCCGATCTTGGAATCGTTGATGATCTCAGTAACCTTGCTGATGCTCTGCGCGTCAGTCATGCCTCACCTCGTTCGTCGAAAGTAGGGGAAAGTCCCCGCCGCCAGCCTATTAGTAAGCATGCTTATTTACCAGCCGGATGCCACCGGAACCTTGGCAACCTCGGCAATGCGCGCGGCCGTGATGCGGCCCATGCGGATGGCGCCGTCCACGTGCTGGTAGCCCTCCGCGGCGAGGTCCGACGAGGACCAGTAGATCGGGCCAACCGGTGCGTGCTGGTCCTTGCCATAGCGGTGGAGGCCTCCAAGGTCATAGCTGGCCGCGTAGGCGCCACGGGTCCATTCCTCGGAGCCCCAGTCGGACTCGTAATAGACCTCAGGGGTGAGGGCCTCGTCACCGAGGTAACCCGCGATGGATTCGAGGATGGCCTTCCTGCGGTCCTCCGCACCCAACTCGAAAACGGCGTCGGCCTTTTCATCGGACACGAACCCCACCAGGGTGCCCCGCGGGTCGCCGTGGTTCGTATTGTCGTACACCTCCTGGACCAGGGCATCCGCGCCAAAGCCGGTGCCGGAGAGTCCTTTGTCCCGCCAGAACGGGGTGCTGTAGACGGCGTGCACCTTGATGACCAGGCCCAGGGACTGGTGCTGGTGCATCTGGTGCTGCCGGCGCGGCAGCGGCGGGTTGAAGGAGACGCGGGAGTAAAGGTTGGGTGGCACGGCCATGATGACGAAACGGGCGTTGACCGTTGCACGGTCCGACTCGACGGTGACGCGGTGGCCGCCATCCTCGTCGGGCTTCCAGTTGATGGTGCGGACCGGCGAATTGAGGACGACGTCGTCTCCCAGCTCCTGCGCCTGCAGCAGGGACACCTGCTGCATCCCACCGACCACGCGGCGGTCCAGGATGAAGTCCTCGTCCGTCAGGTGGGTGAAGGAGCCGGCCGAAGCAGCCATCAGGACCGCCTGCAGGGCGGAGAAGGAGTGCGCCGGCTTGGTGAGCATTCCGCCGGCGATAAACAGGCCGATGTTTTTGCAGGCTTCCTCGTTGGCAGAGTTCTGCCGGAGCCAGTGATGGAAGGAGATCGTGTCGAGTTCACGCGCTTTGGGGTGGGCCCAGGGTTCGGCGGGTCCAACCTCCGCGGCGAGGCCGTCCAGCAGCGCCACCAGCCGGTCCATTTCGACGGCGGTTTCCGGGTCCAAAGGAAAGGTTTCACCCGTATAGCGCACGGGCGTGCCGTCTGCGCCGAGATAAATGGATTCGCCTTCGCGGTAGCGCGGGTAGGTCTCCAGGCCCAGTTCCTGGAGCAGTTCCAGGAGGGCTGTCTGGTCCGGGGAGACCCACTGGCCGCCGATCTCGAGCATGGCTCCATCAACAACGTCGGTCCACGTGCGGCCGCCCACCCTGTCGCGGGCCTCAAGCACGGCGACGGTGAGTCCGGCCTTCTTCAGTTCGCGGGCGGCGGTGAGTCCGGACGGCCCGGCTCCAACGACCACAACGTCGCGGTTCAGGTTCAGCATGATGTCCTCTCTGCGGCCCAGGGTGACGGGGCCCACTAAATGAATGCCGTTCATTTAGTAAGAACTATAGCCGGTGCCTGCCGGCAGCGGAAGTACTGAATGGAATAATGCAGGGGACGACGACGAAAGGGCAGGAATGCCGGCAGTATCAGCCGCACAGGGGCGCTCCACCAGCAATGGCGGCGCGCAGAGGAGGCGGGCAGGCCGGCCCTCGGCGGCAGTGCTGGACAAAGCGGGGATCACAACAGCCGCTCTGGAACTGGTCGGACGGAAGGGATACGACGGACTGACCATGGCCGCCCTCGCCAAGGTGCTGGATGTGGCACCCTCCGCCCTCTACAACCATGTGGCATCGAAACAGGACGTGTTGCTGCTGGTCGAGGATCACCTGATGTCGCTGGTGGACGTCTCAGGCTTCGCGGACGGCAGCTGGGAAGATGCCGTGCACACCTGGGCATGGAGCTATCGGGACGTTTTCGCCGAACACACTCCGCTCATTCCCGTCATTGCCGTGTTGCCGGTCACGGATGCCCCGCAGACCCTCGCCATGTATGAAACCGTCAGCAAGGGATTTTCCGACGCCGGATTCCCACAGGAGCGGATCATTCCCGCCATTGTGGCGCTGGAGTCCTTTATCTTCGGCTCCGCGTATGACGTTACGGCACCCGAGGACATTTTCGATTCCGGCTCCATGGCGGAGTCAACCCCGCACTTCACAGCCGCCGTCCGAAGCTCCTCCACGGCACCGCCGAAGGCCTCCTCCAGCCACCCCGACGCCAGCCATCGGGACCGTGGCCGGCAGGCGGATACCGCCTTCCAGCTGGGCCTGGACGCACTGGTCTCCGGACTGGCCGCACTGCGACACTGACCCCTACTTGTATTACAAGTTCTAAACTTATATCCTAAGGCTGCGCGCGAAGGAGCCCGCCCAGCCACTAGGAGAATCCATGAGCACCGTCGACCTGATCCGGCACGTCAAGCTGTCCACCGCCCGCCTCCCCCTCACCGTTCCCATCAGTGACGCCAAGGTCTTCACCGGCCGGCAGAAGCCCATGACCGAGGTTGTCTTTCTGTTCGCCGAAATCACCACCGAACTGGGCCACTCCGGCATCGGCTTCAGCTACTCCAAGCGGGCCGGCGGACCGGCCCAGTACGCCCACGCCAAAGAGGTGGCGGAGGGCATCATCGGCGAGGACCCCAACGACATCGCCAGGATCTACACCAAGCTGCTGTGGGCCGGCGCCTCAGTGGGCCGCTCCGGCGTCGCTACCCAGGCCCTGGCCGCCATCGACATTGCCCTCTACGACCTCAAGGCCAAGCGCGCCGGCCTCCCCCTGGCCAAGTTCCTGGGCTCCTACCGCGACTCCGTGCGGACCTACAACACCTCAGGCGGTTTCCTGAACGCCACCTTGGACGAGGTCAAGGCACGCGCTACGCAGTCCATCGAGGAAGGCATTGGCGGCATCAAGATCAAGGTGGGCCTGCCGGACAGCAAGGAGGACCTGCGCCGCGTTGCCGGCATCCGCGAGCACATCGGCTGGGACGTCCCGCTGATGGTGGATGCGAACCAGCAGTGGGACCGTGCCACGGCCCTGCGGATGGGCCGCCGGCTGGAGGAGTTCGATCTCGTCTGGATCGAGGAACCGCTGGACGCCTACGATTTCGAAGGGCACGCCCACCTGGCCCAGGTCCTGGACACTCCTATCGCCACTGGTGAAATGCTCGCCTCGGTGGCCGAACACAAGGGCCTCATTGCCGCCAACGGCTGCGACATCATCCAGCCCGACGCCCCGCGCGTCGGCGGCATCACCCAGTTCCTCCGCCTTGCCGCCCTCGCGGACGAGCGCGGCCTGGGCCTGGCCCCGCACTTCGCCATGGAAATCCACCTGCACCTCGCCGCGGCCTACCCCCGCGAGCCGTGGGTGGAGCACTTCGACTGGCTGGATCCGCTGTTCAACGAGCGCCTTGAAACCAAGGACGGCCGCATGATCGTCCCGGACCGCCCCGGCCTCGGGGTCACCCTCAGTGACCAGGCACGTGCCTGGACCACGGATTCCGTGGAGTTCGGGGCGTAACGCTAAAGCCGTAACCTTGAGCCATGAGCCGGAACCTCACCGCGGACCTTGCCGCTGACCTTCGCAACCGCATCGTTGACGGCGTGATCCAGCCGGGTGAGAAGCTTCCCAGCGAAAACACCCTGATCAGCGACTTCGGCGTGAGCCGGACAGTGGTCCGTGCCGCGCTGACGAGGCTCCAGGCCGAAGGGCTTGTGGAAACCGAACGGGGGCGCGGCAGCTTCGCCCTGACGCCGCCGTCGGAGGGCCCGTTGGCAGTGCCGGGCGTCCGGCCGGTGGCCACCACGGAGGACAGGCTGCACCTGCTGGCTTTCCGTATGGGTGTGGAGGCGGAAGCGGCTGCCTTGGCTGCCCGGAACCGCACGGACAGGCAGCTACGGGCGGTTGGCGCGGCGCTGGAGGCCTTCACCGAAAGCGCCGGCCACCCCGCCCATGCCATGAAATCGGACTTCGAATTCCACCGGGCGGTGGCCGCGGCCTCCGGCAACCCGTATTACTCCGACTGCCTGGCTGCGCTGGGGCAAACAATGATTGCCATGCCCCGCACCCGCCTGATGACCGGCGTCGAGCATTACGCCCGGGACCATTTCGACCAGGTGGTCCAGGAGCACCGGTCCATCCTCGAGGCGATCGCCGACGGCGACGAGGCTGCCGCGGCGGCAGCGATGCGCAGCCACCTGGCCAACTCACGACGCCGGTTCAAGGCTTCGGCGCGGCCGTCGAGCTAAGGTCCCCGTCCGAGTCCTGGGCCCGTTCGCTGATCCGCGCACCCGCCAATGGACGGATCACCCTGAAACGCGCGGGTGCATCGTCCACGCGCGGGTGCAATCTTCGTGGGCGCATGCAATCCACCAGAACCGCCGTGTCATGCGGGAAACGCAAAAGAGCCCCGGTCCTAAGACCGGGGCTCTTCCATTTGCGTGCGCGAGGGGGGATTTGAACCCCCACGCCCTTTCGGACACTGGCACCTGAAGCCAGCGCGTCTGCCGTTCCGCCACTCGCGCGCAACTTCTTCCACTTGGCCGGTCCGGTTTCCCGTTCCATGCCTCGTAAAAGCAGCGAGATCAAGCATAACGGACAGATGCCGCAAATTACCAATCGGCCGAACGCCGCCCTCCCATGGGCCGTCCGAACCGCAATTAAGCCGCGTGGAAGCAGGCAATTCCCGGACGGCAACCGCCCCGGGATGGCCGCCCCACAGCCGCCAGAGACAATCACTCCTCCGAACTTTTGCCGGCGCCCGGCCGTTGTTGATTAAGGTCATTCGCAGGGCTGGCCATTAGTATCGGATGTAGGAGTGGCCACTTCCGGCGGGCATCCCCGCGCAGCGGTGGACTGCCCCGCAGATGTTGGTCGGGAACAACTACTGCCCCGGAGCCGGGGGGAAAGGAGAAGCACCATGGGTCTGCTGGACAAGGTTGAACGTGGCATTGAAAAGGCCGTCCGCGGCGTCTTCTCCACCGGTTCCAAAGCCCAGGTTGAGCCGGTGGAGATCGCCAGCCGGCTCCGCCGCGAGGTGGACCACAAGGCCCTCACAGTGGCGGCCGGCCGCACTTTGGTACCCAATGTCTTCGACGTCCAGCTCAGTGACGAAGACTTCGGCAGGGCGCAGGAATGGGGCACCCCGCTGGCCGAGGAACTGTGCGACGTCGTCATCAACCACGTCCGCAGCCAGGGCTACACCCTCCAGGGTCCCGTCCGTATTTCGTTCCGCCGCGACGCGGAACTCCGTGCCGGTGACTTCGAAATCGCTTCCTCCACAGAGAAATCCCAGGGTTCCGGCGCGGCCCAGGCAAGGCCCAACGTCCCTGCGGCCCCGAGCCGGCAGCCGGTCAGGCTCCAGCCTGTCCTGGATATCGACGGGCAGCGCTATTCGCTGAACGCCCCGTCCATCATCCTGGGCCGGTCCTCCGAGGCAGACATCCTCATTGAAGACACTGGCGTTTCGCGGCGCCACCTGGAGATCCGCACGGAGAACGGAGTCACCAGCGCCGTGGACCTGGGGTCCACCAACGGCAGCTATGTCAACGGCCAAAGGGTCTCCGGAAGCACCGAACTCACTGACGGCTCCACCATCACGATGGGACGGACAAAGATCATCTTCCGCCTGCTTCCTGCCAACCAGGGTGGCCACGCATGAGCGACCTCACCATTACAGCGCTGCGGTTCGGTTTCCTGCTGCTCCTCTGGGTCCTGATCTTCAGCATCGTCTCCGCCATGCGCCGGGACCTGATGCTGGGCCGCAAGGCTGCCGCCGGCGCACCCACGGCCCGGCAGCTCCGGCGGAACCCCGAACTGGCCGAGACGCCTCCGCAGCCCGTGAAGCAGCAGGCCCGGCAGCTGGTGGTGCTGGAAGGACCGCTCAAGGGCCGCACCCTCCCACTGGCAGCGAGCCCCATTCTGCTGGGACGCGCCCAGGAAGCCACCCTGGTCCTCGAGGACGACTACGCCTCCGGCCGCCATGCCAGGCTCTTCCCACAGGGAAGCCGCTGGTTCATCGAGGATCTTGGCTCCACCAACGGAACCTACCTGGGCGACCAGCAACTTACCCGTGCCCTGCCCGTCGAGCCAGGGGTACCCGTGAGAATCGGCAAGACGGTCATTGAATTGAGGCCGTAACCGTGGCCGTTCCCGAAAACCCCGCTACCGGCTCCAGTCCGGCGCAGCGGCCCCTCATCATGCGCTTCGCCGCGCGGTCGGATGTTGGCCGGATACGTGCCAAGAATGACGATTCCGCCTACGCCGGCCGCCATCTGGCCGTGGTCGCGGACGGCATGGGAGGACACGCGGGCGGCGACGTCGCCTCGGCCGCAACCGTCCTGGACATGATCCACCTGGACAGCCCGGACCACGGAGACGACGCCGGGACCGTTTTGGCCGATGAGATCCAGACCGCCAATTCCCTCCTCTCCGAACTGGTGCACATCAACCCGAAGCTGGCGGGCATGGGTACCACGGTCACCGCCCTCCTGCTGGCTGAAGGCAAGCTGCACTTCGCCCACATCGGCGATTCACGCGCTTACCGGCTCCGCGACGGAGAATTCAAGCAGGTCAGCGTTGACCACACCTTCGTCCAGCGGCTCATCGACGAAGGCCGGCTGCGGCCCGAAGAAGCCGAAACGCACCCCCACAAGAACGTCCTCATGCGCGTCCTTGGCGACGTCGACGCCAGCCCCGAGCTGGACCTGGACACCCTCGACGCCCGGCCCGGGGACCGCTGGCTGTTGTGCTCGGACGGCCTGAACTACGTTGCCGCGCATGCCGTGGAACGGACGGTCCGCGAAACCCACAACCTGCATGAATGCGCCGAAACCCTTGTTGAGCTGACACTCGAGGCCGGTTCCCCTGACAACGTCACCGTGGTCATGGTGGACATCGTGGAGGAAACGCCCGACGACGTCAGCACGGCCGCCGTCGAAATCGTCCCGCCGGTGCAGGGCACGAAGCCCGCTGCCGCGGCAGAAGGTGCCCCCGCCGCCGCAGCGGTGGGCGCGGCAGCCGCTGCGGACGATCCCAAGGAAACACCCTCCTCCGGGCCCGGGGAAGCCACTCCCGGCTCTGGTGCGGCCAAGGAGCCGGCAAACGGCGAGGCCGCCGATGCCGGTCAGGGCGAGTCCGGCAGTACCGATCCCCATCTTGGCGAGCACCTCTCCGCTGAGGTCCTGCGTGAGGAACTTGCCTCACGCCCCCACGAACTGGTGGGTGCCGCCGCGGCTGCCGCGGAGTCCGGCTCCATCCCGACGGTGGCAGGCCGGACAGTGGCCCGCCGCGCTGCCACGCTCCTCACCCACAAGGCGGAACCGGCGGACGGAGAGGACGCCGTGCCGGCTTTGCGTCCGCGCCGCTGGCTGACCTGGTCCATCGCGGCCGCCGTACTGGTTGTGGTGGCTGTAGGCCTCTGGCTTGGCTACGCCTGGACCCAGACCCGGTACTACGTGGGCGAGTTCGATTCCCGTGTGGCCATCTACAACGGCGTGTCCCAGCGGCTGGGTCCCATCCAGCTCTCCTCCCTTGAAGCGGTGACGGACATCCGGATGGACTCCCTTCCACCCTTCTCCCAGCAGCGCGTCCGCCAGACGGTCCCTGCCAATGACCTCTACGACGCACAGCGCATCGTGAAGAACCTGGAGCTGACCGGGACCACTTCCCCCGAGGAGGAGTGCCCCAAGGTGTCCGCTTCGGCGACACCGCCCCCGGGCAGCGCACCTCCGGCCACGGTGGCAGCCCCGCCGCCGGCAACCGATGCGTCCGCCCCTGCCCCCGCACCGTCGGCCCCGTCCCCCTCACCCACTCCGACCATCACCTGCGAGGCGGCCAAATGAGCCAGGTAAGCACCATGCCCAAGCCTCGCCGCAACGTCGAACTTGCCTTGCTGCTGCTGGCCCTCGCCGTCGGCATCGGCGCCAACATGATGGTTGGCGTGGACCAGGAAAAGGCCTTCGACTCAGACTTCTGGTTCCAGTCGAGCCTCCTGGCAGTGGCCGCGCTCGTTTTCCATGGCGTACTGCGTTTCCGGGCCAAATATGCTGATCCAGTAATACTTCCGATTGTGATCGCGCTGAACGGTCTGGGCCTGGCGATGATCCACCGCCTGGACGCCCCCGGCGAGGACACCGGGAACAACCAGCTTCGGTGGACCCTCATCGCCATGGCCGTGGCCATTGCGGTGGTGTTCTTCCTCAAGGACCACCGCATCCTCCGGCGGTTCACCTTCATTTCGCTGGCGGCTTCGGCTCTTCTGCTGATCCTGCCGCTCGTCCCGGGGATCAGCGCCGGGGAAATCCTGGGCGCCAGGGTGTGGATCCGGTTCGGTTCAATGACGTTCCAGCCGGGCGAGGTCGCCAAGATTACGCTGGCAATATTCTTTGCGGGGTATCTTTCGTCCAACCGGGACCTGATCCTGCTTGCGGGCCGGAAGATCGGCCCCTTGCAGTTCCCGCGGTTCAAGGACATGGGCCCGATGGTCACGGCTTGGCTGGTCAGTATTGGTGTTCTGGTTTTCCAGCGAGACCTGGGTTCGTCCCTGCTGTTCTTCGGCCTGTTCATCGTGATGATCTACGTGGCCACCAGCCGGATCAGCTGGGTGGTGATCGGGCTGGCTCTGATCCTGGGCGGCGGCTTTGTTGCGGCACAGGTCTTTTCCCACGTGCAGCAGCGCGTCTACGGCTGGCTCAACGCCTTCTCCCCCGATGTTTATGAAAACGGCAGCCGGCAGGTCATCGAGGGCCTGTTCGGCATGGCCAACGGCGGGCTGGTGGGGACCGGCCTGGGCCAGGGCCGCCCGGACCTGGTCCCGTTCGCCAACAGCGACATGATCATCGCTTCGCTGGGCGAGGAGCTGGGACTGATCGGGCTGTTCGCCATCGTGCTGCTCTACCTGCTGTTCGTCACGCGCGGCTTCCGGGCAGCCCTGGGCACGCGGGACGCGTTCGGAAAGCTGCTTGCCTGCGGCCTGTCCCTCGCCGTGGCCCTCCAGTGCTTCGTAGTGATCGGCGGCGTCACGCGCCTCATTCCCCTGACCGGGCTTACCACCCCGTTCCTGGCGGCCGGCGGATCGTCCCTCCTGGCCAACTGGATCATCGTGGGGCTGCTCCTGTTGATTTCCCATGCTGCCCGCGGGCCGGTGGATACAACTCCGCTCCCACCCGCCGGTGCGGCGGCGGCAAACGGCATTGACACTCCAACCGAGGCGGTGAAGCAGGCATGAACCAAGCAATTCGACACTCATGGGTAGCCGCAGTTGCCATGTTTGCGCTGCTCTTCGGCGCCATCAGCTATGTGCAGGTGGTGGGCGCCGACGACCTCAAGACCAATCCGCTGAACCAGCGCGCCATCCTGCAGAACTACTGCAACGACCGTGGCGCCATCATCGTCGGCGGCACTCCCGTGGCTGAGTCTGCGGAAACCGGTTCGGAAACGTGCAAGTTCCAGCGGACCTACCCGCAGCCGGAACTCTACGCCGGCATCACCGGCTACTTCTCGAAGAACTACGGAGCCACGGGCCTGGAGCAGACCATGGGCGCCGAGCTGGCAGGGAACTCCGACCAGCTCTTCCTTGACCGGGTGGGCCAGCTTTTCCTGGGCAACCAACCCAAGGGCGCGTCAGTGGAACTGACCATCGATCCCCAGCTCCAGCAGCTTGCCTACAGCCTGATTCCGGATGGCCAGCGCGGCTCGATCGTGGTCACCAACCCCAAGACCGGCGCAATCCTGGCCATGGCCTCCAAACCGTCCTACAACCCGAACCTTGTGGCCACCCAGGATGCCAAGGCGGAAAGCGCCAACATCAACGAACTGGTCAAGGTGCCTGGCATCAACCTCAACCAGAACGTCAGTGGCCCCACCGGGGAACTGCTCGCTCCGGGCTCGGTTTTCAAGCTTGTGGATACGGCCGCGGCCCTGGCGTCCGGGAAGTACAACAAGGACAGCGTCCTGCCGAACCCTGCTGAGATGCCCTTTGACGGCATCCAGTACAAACTGCCCAACTATGCCGGCGGCAACTGCTACACCAAGGACACCGCCTCGTTCGCGTTCGCACTGCAGCAGTCCTGCAACACGCCATTCGCGAGCATCGCCCTGGACCTGGGCCGCGACGCCATCGCCGCGCAGGCCAAGAAGTTTGGGTTTGGCGAGGACGTCGGGGGCCAGCTGAAGCTCGGCCACGCGGCGGGGAACGGCTTCCCCGATAATCTGGACGCGCCCGGCCTGGCCCAGTCCGCCATCGGCCAGAAGGATGTCCGGGTCACGCCGCTTCAGGTCAACATGATGACGAATGCCATCGCCAACGGCGGCGCCCAGATGGCGCCCAGCCTCGTCAAGACCCTGCGGTCCCCGGACCTGCGCGTCATTGACGAGCCGCAGCCGTCACAGCTCAGGACATCCACCACCCCGGAAATCGCCAAGCAGATCACCGAATGGATGACCAGCGTGGTAACTGACGGTATCGCCAAGGGCGCTGCCGTCCCGGGCGTCCAGGTCGCAGGCAAGACCGGCACCGCCGAACTCGGAAACGGAACCAACAATTCGTGGTTTACCGGGTTCGCCCCTGCTGACAACCCGAAGGTCAGCGTCACGATCGTCATGGAAGGCGTAGACATCTACGCGGGAGCAAAGCTGACCAGTCCCAACGCGAAGAAGATTTTTGAGGCGGTGTTGAATAAGTGAGGCCTACAACGGGAATCACCCTCGGCGGCAGATTCCAGCTGACCACGCGGATTGCGATCGGCGGCATGGGGGAAGTGTGGAAGGCCAAAGACCTCGTCCTGGGCCGTATCGTCGCCATTAAGGTGCTGAAGGAGGAGTACACCGGTGATCCGGGATTCCTCCAGCGCTTCCGCGCTGAGGCACGCCACACCGCGCTGCTGAACCACGTGGGGATCGCCAACGTCTTCGACTACGGCGAAGAGGAGGGCTCGGCCTACCTGGTCATGGAGCTGGTCCCGGGCCAGCCGCTGAGCAGCATCATTGAACACGAACAGGTGCTCTCGCCTGACCGTACGTTGTCGATCATCGCGCAGACCGCCCGCGCCTTGGCCGTCGCGCACGCCCAGGGCCTGGTCCACCGTGACGTTAAGCCCGGCAACCTCCTGATCACCCCTGACGGGAGGGTCAAGGTAACCGACTTCGGCATCGCCCGCCTTGCCGACCAGGTGCCGCTCACCCAGACCGGGCAGGTCATGGGAACCGCGCAGTACCTGGCGCCCGAGCAGGCAACGGGCCAGACCGCCACCGGTTCCTCGGACATCTACTCCCTCGGCGTCATTGGCTACGAGTGCCTCAGCGGCCACCGCCCGTTCTCCGGCGAATCCCAGATCGCCATTGCCCTGGCCCAGGTGAACGACGCCCCGCCGCCGCTTCCGGAGAGCCTGCCCACGCCGGTCCGGGCGCTCCTGATGTCCATGCTGGCCAAGGACCCCAAGGACCGGCCGGCGAATGCCATCAAGCTCGCCGAAGCGGCGGAGGCCATCCGCAACGGGGACGTGGGCGCCGCCCGCGCCGCGGTGCCCGGCATGCTGCTTTTCGACGCCTCCACGGGACCCATCACGGCTCCTGTCGACACCGCCACCGCCCCCACCGGCGTGATCGGAACGCAGCGGGATTCTGCCCCTACCGCCACGTCGGCACTGCCGGTGATGGGGGCGGGCGCAGCAGGTGCTGCGGCAGCCATGGCTGCCGGCGCCCACGGCGCATCCGCGGACGACGCGGAGCGGGCGCAGGGGCCGCTGGCCCGCGCCAACGCGTTGGCTGCCGAGCGGAACTGGGACCAGGAGGAGGAAACGTACGACGACGGGCCCTCCGACGAGCCCAGGCGCAAGGGCCGCAGCCCCTGGACCTGGCCCCTGGTCGCCTTGATCCTGTTGCTGCTCTTCGCCCTGGTGGGCTTCCTCCTGAACCAGGCGGGACTCTTCTCGCCGGCCGGGAACCCCAGCTCCAGCGCCACGGCCAGCAGCGCACCGCCGTCGTCCGCGACGCCCACGCGGACCACGCCCTCCGCAACGCCGACGCAGACGCGCAGCACGCCCACCCCCACACCCACCACGCAGCCCACCCAGTCCACGGTCAACGTCATTCCGGCCGCGTACCTGGGCAAGGACTACCGGCAGGTCCAGGCTGCCCTTGCAGGCATGGGGCTCCAGGTGACCGTCGTTCCGCAGGAGAGCAGCACTGAGGCGCCCGGAACGGTGCTGGAACTCAACCCCACCGGGACGGTTCCCAAGGGTTCGCTGATCACCGTCGTCTACGCGACCGCTCCCAGCCCTGCGCCCACCACCGCCGCACCGACCCCTACCCCCACGTCGTCCTCACCGGTGGCCGGACCGACGCCCATCTCGCCCCTGGCAACCTGCGCGGCCGGCCAAACGCCCGGAATGCCTCCGACCTGCGCACCCTGATTGTCGGGACTACCAGTGAATGAGTCACCACGCACACCGTTGCACCGGGAGGACAGCCTTCCGGTGGATAACCGGCGTGTCCTGAACGGGCGCTACGAGCTGGGTAACCTCATTGGCCGCGGCGGCATGGCGGATGTCTACAAGGGAACTGACACCCGCCTGGGCCGGACCGTGGCCATCAAGCTGCTGCGGCCGGACATGGCCCGGGATCCGCAGTTCCAGGCCCGCTTCAAACGCGAAGCGCAGGCGGTGGCAGCCCTGAACCACCCGTCGATCGTGGCCATCTTTGATACCGGCGAGCACGTGGTCCATGACGGTTCCACCGAGGACGTACGGGTGCCGTACATCGTCATGGAATACGTTGAGGGCAGGACCCTGCGCGAATTGATCCGTGCCAACGAGGTCAGCATCAGCCAGGCGATCGACTACTGCCTGGGCGTCCTGGCGGCCCTCGAGTACAGCCACAAGGCCGGCATCGTGCACCGGGACATTAAGCCTGCCAACGTGATGTACTGCCCGGGCAGCAACTCGGTGAAGGTGATGGACTTCGGCATTGCCCGGGCCATCGCCGATTCCTCCGCCACCATGACCCAGACCCAGGCAGTGGTGGGAACGGCACAGTACCTCTCGCCGGAACAGGCCCGGGGCGAGACGGTGGATGCCCGCAGCGACCTCTATTCCGCTGCGTGCCTGCTCTACGAAATGCTGACTTCGCGGCCGCCGTTCGTCGGGGACAGCCCGGTTTCCGTGGCTTACCAGCATGTCCGCGAGATCCCGGAACCGGCCAGCAGCCTCAACCCGGATGTATCCCCGGCGCTGGATACCGTCCTTGCCAAGGCCCTGCAAAAGAACCGGACCGACAGGTTCCAGGACGCAGCGGCCTTCCGGCGCGCCTTGCGCGCTGCCAAGGCCGGTGTTCCCGTGCCGGCCGTGGCGGCGTCAGAGGCGCCCACCGATCCCAACGACCACGTTCCACAGGCGACCCCGCCCACCGAGGCGTTCGCCGCCACAGGGGCAAGCTTCCTTGACGATGCCCCCACCGGACGGCTGGCCGCCACCAACCTTTACCATGGCGATGCCGGAGCGGCGGCTCCGCTGGAAGTGGCCGACGAGCACGGGGCTGACGCGTATGGGGCGGGGGCGCTCCCGCTGGGCTTCGCTTCGGAACGTGAGCCGAGCACACGGCAGAAGTCCCGGCGTCGTGCCTGGATCGCGACGCTGGTGATCTTCACCCTCCTGATCCTCGCCGGCGGCGGATTGTGGCTGTACCAAACGGTCAACCGGCCCGCTCCCGCGCCGCCCAAGGTGTCCATTCCGGCGGTGGCGTCCATGACGGAAACCGCCGCACTGCAGGAGCTGTACAACGCCGGCCTGAGGCCCCGGATCGCACGGTCCGCAAACGACACAGTCCCCAAGGGGACGGCCATCGGGACGGACCCCGCGGCTGGAGGTTCGCTGGATCCGGGGGCCGAGGTCATCCTTAACGTTTCGGATGGCCCCAGTTCGGTGAAGATCCCTGACAGCCTCCCGGGCAAGACCGAAGCCGCGGCGCGGGACATCCTCCGGCAGGTGGGACTGGTGGGCGCCCCGTCGACCACCACTGCCAACAGTGCCACTGTCCCGGCGGGGATCGTCATCACGTCCAACCCGGCTCCCGGGCAAAGCGTCGGTGTCGGCACCAGCGTCGAGCTGATCGTGTCCACCGGAAAGGTGGTGGTCCCGGAACTGCGTGGCCTGATGCGTGACGAAGCCGAGGCTGCACTGAAGGAGCTCGGCCTGGTGCCCTCGGTGGTTGAGGTGGAAAACTCCCAGGTGGAGCCCGGCAAGGTCACGGACCAAAGCGACCCGGCCAACGCTGCCGTGGAGCAGGGGAAGACCATCACCGTCGTGGTGGCCAAGGCGCCGCCGCCACCGCCGCCTGCGCCAACGGAAACCGCCACGCCGACGCCGACACCAACGCCCAAGCCCACCAAGAAGGGCTGACCGCGTCCGTGTCGGCCCGGCTCCGGCTACTGCTGGATCAGTGGGCTCAGCTTCGCTGCCCGGGCAGCCGCGCCCTTCATGCCCAGCGATTCGAGCCAGTTGCCGAGCATCTGGTACCCGCCCTCGGTGAGTACCGATTCCGGGTGGAACTGCACCCCGCACAGTGGTGCCGTCCGGTGCTGCAGCCCCATGACCACTCCGGACGCGGTCTGTGCCGTGATTTCCAGGACGTCGGGGATGGATTCCCGCACCGCGGCCAGTGAGTGGTAGCGGGTGGCCGTGACGGGGGAGGGCAGCCCGGCGAAGACGCTGGTGCCAATGTGCTCCACCTTGGACGTCTTGCCGTGCATGAGTTCCGGGGCATGGGTCACCTTGCCGCCGAAAGCCTCGGCCAGCGCCTGGTGGCCCAGGCAGACGCCGAACATGGGAACGCTTTTTTCACCGCACCACTTGATCAGCTCGATGCAGACCCCCGCCTCCGCGGGATTTCCGGGCCCGGGGGATATGAGGACGCCGTCACGGGTGCTGGCCAGTTCGATGGCCTCGGCGAGCGTGACGTCGTCGTTGCGGACCACCGTGGTCTCGGCGCCGAGTTCCTGGAGGTAGCCCACCAGGGTGTAGACGAAGCTGTCGTAGTTATCCACTACAAGGATCTTGGTTGTGGTCATGGCTGGTCTGTGGAACCAATCGTTGAGTCGGTGAATGGGGTGAAATGGGACATCCAGGGGAACAGGAACTGGACCATCAGCACCAGGGCGAGGAAAACCAGTGCCAGCGAGATGATGATCTTGAGCCACAGCGGCCCGGGGAGGTGTCGGAAGATCCAGGCGTACACGGTCAGTTCCTTCCGGTGGCTGCTGCCACCTGGGCCGCGATTTCGGCCGGTGGTCCTGCCGCTGCGGGCCGCCAGCTGTCCAGCAGGGCGTAGGCGATGATGCGTTCTTCCGCTCCGAATCGGGGGTTGCAGCTGGTCATGGTGAGGTAGCTTTCGGTGGGCGCGGCACCCGGCTGGGTGGGGACCGGTTCCAGGACATCGGTGCGGGACGGCATGACGATCTGGTTGTTCCGGAAGACGTAGACGTAGAAACCGTCCTTGGTCTGGACGTAGATCTTGTCGCCCGGGACCAGGGTGTGGATGTTGTCCAGCACGGCTCCGTGCGTCTGGCGGTGGCCGGCCACCGCGAAGTTGCCGACGGCGCCGGGCATGGCGGTGTTGCTGTAGTGGCCCAGGCCCAGGGTGTCCAGGACGTCCTGGCTTGTCCCCTGGACGATCGGACGGGTGTAGGTGGGACCGAACCTGGGGATGTACATGATGCCGATGGTGCCGGCGTGGCCCGGCGCCGTCCCCACCACGGGCTTTCCAAAGTCCTCACCGGCGGCGGGAGGCGCCGCCGCTGCGGAGGCCGAGGGCGCGGGGGCTGCGGTGCCCAGGTCCTGGGCGAATTCCTTGATGACCTGGCTCTGCTTGGCATCGGACTCGACGTTGGTCCACCACAACTGCCACGCCACAAAGAGCAGGAGGATAACGCCGGCGGTGATCAACAGTTCACCAAACACCGAGATGATGCCGTGCAGGAGGGCACGACGGGGCCGGGGCGCGGTGGCGGGCCCCGCCTTCTCCTGCAATACCACGCGTTCTCCTCCGGGCATCTACCCTGGGCACCGGCTGCCCATCAACTGCGGCTAGAATTGGCTGCTAGTAAGAATCCAGATTTGACCAAGATCGCGCAGACCGCTGGCAATTTCCTTCTTGCAGGATACCAAGCCCGGGCCGCCGAGCTTGCCCAGTCCGCCAAGGAGAGCCAGTGCCCGAGTCAAAGCCTCGCAGGAAGACCGCCAGCACCGCCCAGCCGGCATCACCGCAGGCCTACAAGCCCAACCCGGTATGGTTCAAGCCGGTCATGTTCGGCCTCATGATCATCGGCCTCTTCTGGATCATCACGTTCTACATCAGTGAGGGACGGTTCCCGGTCCAGGCCTGGCAGTCCTGGAACATCGTTGCGGGCTTCGGCATCGCCATCGTCGGGTTCCTGATGACCACCCGCTGGCGCTCCTAGCGCCTGCAGCGGAACTGTTCCAAGGAGGACTCCACTGGCTCCGGATTCCAGCGGCGTGATCGTCGGCGAGGATGGCCTGGCCCGGCCTGCCTGGGCTGCCACTGATCCGCTGATGCGCGACTATTACGACCAGGAATGGGGACTGCCCGTCACCGACGAACAGGGCCTCTACGAGCGGATTTGCCTGGAGGGTTTCCAGGCGGGCCTTTCCTGGGCCACCATCCTGCGAAAGCGGCCGGCCTTCCGCGCGGCCTTTGCCGGCTTTGACCCGGATGCCGTGGCGTTGTTTGGCGCCCCGGAGGTGGAGCGGCTGATGCAGGATCCCGGCATCATCAGGAATCGGCTGAAGATCCTTGCAGCTGTGAAGAACGCCAAGGCCACCCAGGAGCTCAGGAACGACGGCGGACTGGTGGAGTTCGTGTGGGGCTTCCGTCCGGCGAGCACGCCCAAGCCACAGGCAATTACCGATATTCCCACCCAATCCGAAGAGTCGGTGGCCCTGTCCAAGGCGCTCCGTAAGCGCGGATTCTCGTTCGTAGGCCCCACCACCATGTTCGCCCTGATGGAAGCGATCGGCATGGTAGACACCCACCTCCTGCAAAGCCACCGCCGTGGATCTTCCGGCGTGTGGCCCATTGGGGCCTAAAGGCACGGGCGCCGGCCGTTATCCCCAGCTGTTGGGAAGGTTATCCACAATGTGGAGAACCTTCGCCTTCGAACCAAAGTGATGCCGCTGCACCGCCCCGCGGGCCTTTTCCCTGAAACCTGCCGGCCAGATGTGGTTATTAACAGTGTGGAATACCTGTGGAAAAGTACAGTGCCGCCTGGCGGAAAGGTCCGGCCAGAACTAGGAGCGGTCCCGCCGGACCGGGTGGTGGCTGGTGATGGACACCCTGTTAAAGGCGTTCATGGTCACGGCAAGCCAGCTCACGGCTGAAAACTCCCCGGCGCTGAGCCGCTCCCGCGCATAAGCCTCCGTAGCCTCCCGTGACCGTTCGTCCGGGAGTTCTGTAATGCTTTCCACCAAGGCCAAGGCGGCCCGCTCCTGGTCGGTGAAGAGTGCCGTTTCACGCCATGCGGGCAGGACCGCGAGCCGCTGCGGGGTTTCGCCGGCGTCCGCGGCCTTCCGCACATGGAGGTCCAGGCAATACGCGCATCCGTTGATCTGCGAAATGCGCACATTCAGGAGCTCCACCAGGCCCCGGCCCAGTCCAGCCTCCTCTGCTGCTTCCTGGACCTTCAGGCCCAACCCGCTGATGGCTCTCCACAGGGCCGGGTGCTGTTTGTCCAGGTACAGGTGTTCGGTGGCGCTCACGGGAGTCCTTGTCGGTCGAACGGCTTGGCAGGCCACCATCATAGGCAGGTGGCAGCCCGGCACTGAGGACGCTTGTCCACTTACCAACAACGCCATACCCACAACTTATCCACAGGTGGGGAAAACTTCGTGGAAATCCGGCGCTCCTGGAGCCTGCAGCCTTACTCCTACGGGTTCACTCCCGGCCGAAACAACAGTGCTGTCACTTATTAACAGTGTGGATACCGCTGTCGATAACCCCCTGCGAACGGTGTGCACCGCATCCCGTCGGCCACGTTTCCGCCGCTTTATCCACAGGTGGCACCGAAATTGGCCGCTTATCCACTTACACACAGCAATATCCCCACAAGTTATCCACAGGTGTGGAGAAAGCCGGTCCGGCACGCCTCGTGGGGACCGAAGAACGCCGGGGGAGGCCGAACGAAGGCATGAACTACAGCTATGTAAGTTACCAACACTGTGGATAAGCGCTGTGGAAAACAGGAATGCCCCCGGCACCGGAGGATGACGGGGGCATAAAGTTGTCCGCAAATCGATAAGGGTTAGAGCGTCACCCGTGCCCAGCTCGCAGCGACGAGAAGGACCACCACGGCGGCCAAACCCAGTGCCTGGAGGAGGCCTTGGCGGCGTCCGCGCGGGGTGTAGGCAAGGACAGCGGCGCAGAGCCCACCGGTAATGAGCCCACCCAGGTGGGCCTGCCAGGCGATGTGGGGGATCAGGAAACCAATGACACCGTTGATGGCGATCAGGACCCAGAGCTGCCTGGTATCGCCGCCCCGCTGGCGTTGGACCAGCAGCATGGCGCCGAAGAGGCCAAAGATGGCACCTGAGGCGCCGACCAGCCCCACCAGGCCCTGGCCCGGGACCAGCACCGGGTTCAGCAGCAGGTAGCCCACCGATCCACCAAGGGCGGAGATCAAGTACACCGCAAGGAAGCGGGCCCGGCCCAGGACAGGTTCCAGTGCCTGCCCAAAGATCCACAACGTGTACATGTTCAGGAGGATGTGCAGGAAGGAGTCCGGGGAATGGAGGAAGGCTGACGTCAGCATCCGCCAAGGTTCAAAGGCGCCGTACTGCGGGGCGACGAAAATGTTGTTGTAGGCGAACTGCTTGTACACCCAGTCGCCAGGTATAAGCATCTGCAGGGCGTAGACGACTACACACGCTGCGATGATGCCGAACGTCACCAAAGGCCTGCCGGTGGCTACGGCGCCGCCGTAGACCGACCGCACCTCCGGCGTCGTACGTTTTGTTTCATTGACGCAGTCAACGCACTGGAATCCGACGGCGGCCGCCCGCTGGCAGTCCGGGCATGCGGGGCGCCCGCAGCGCTGGCAGCGTACGTAGGACGGCCGGTCCGGGTGCCGGGGGCAGACCGGGACCTGGGCGGACGGCTCGGCCGACGGAATTCCGTAACTCATGGTGCGGCGTTACAGCTGTTCGATGTCGATGCTGTTGATGGTGACGTCCTCGACCGGGCGGTCGCCCATGCCGGTCCGGACACCCTCGATGGCGTCCACAACCTTCTTGGATTCCTCGTCGGCAACTTCACCAAAGATGGTGTGCTTGCCCTGGAGCCAGTCCGTGGGAATGGTGGTGATGAAGAACTGTGAACCGTTGGTGCCCTTGCCCATCTGGATGCCGGCGTTGGCCATGGCCAGCTTGTAGGGCTGGTTGAAGCTCAGCTCGGGATGGATCTCGTCGTCAAAGCGGTAGCCGGGGCCACCGGTTCCACGGCCCAGGGGATCGCCGGCCTGGATCATGAAGTCCTTGATGATGCGGTGGAAGATGGTTCCGTTGTAGAGCGGCGTGCCGGTCTTGTCCTCGCCGGTTTCCGGGTGGGTCCAGGCCTGCTCGCCGGTGGAAAGGCCCACGAAGTTCTTGACCGTCTTGGGCGCGTGGTTGCCGAAGAGGTTAACCACGATGTCGCCGAGGCTGGTGTGGATGGTTGCTTTTGCAGTTGCGATGGCAGTCATAGGTTGATTCTCCCATGCCGGTTCCGGGCAGCCATGGCCGCGGGGGCAGTTCCGCGCTGGGTGAAATCGCCCTAAAATCCGCAGAGTGAATAGCCCGTGGTGATCTGGGCACGTAGGCTAGCGACAGAACCGTCACATTAATCGGGAGGTAGTTGTGAAGAAATCGGATCGTATTGCCCGTGACCTTGAGCAGTCGGTCACCAGTGCGGTGGAAAACGCCAAGGATTGGGCGGGCCCCCGAGTGGAAGCTGCCGTGGACTGGGCTGTTCCCCGCCTCCAGCAGAGCCTGGATACCGCATCTCCCAAGATCCAGGAAGGCCTGAAGACGGCGGCCCACAGCCTGGCCGACGGCGTTGCCACCGTGACTCCGCGGATCCAGGACGGACTGGCCCACCTGGCGCCCAAGATCAATGAGGTGGTGGAGGGCGCATCACCCAGGCTGCATGAGGCCCTGGACAAGGCCACTCCAGTGGTCCTGAATGCCCGTGACCGGGTGGTGGTGGAATACCTGCCCAAGCTCTCGGACCAGATTGGCGTGGCCTCCGGCGCTGTGCACCGCACCTTGGAAAACACCCCGGCCCGGGTTGACGCCGTCGCGCAGAAGCTCGGGGACGTGGGAATCATCCACGCCCTCCAGGAGCAGGCACAGGCCACCGGCACGCAGCTGAAGGCGGCCTCAGCAGGAGCCAGCCGCGCAGTGGACGTGAAGCTTGCCCAGCCGGAGAAGCCGAAGAAACGCGGCTGGCTGGTCTTCGGCGTGGTGGCTGCTGCCGTTGCGGCCGGTGTTGCAGCGTGGAAGGCCTCCAAGCCGGTCGAGGACCCCTGGAAGACTCCCTCGCCGGTCACCCCGACCCCCGCCCCTGTCCCGGCCACCACCGTCAGTGACGTCAAGGCAACAACTGCCGACGCCGCCGACAAGGGCACGTCCGCAGCCGCCTCCGCAGCCGGTGCTGCCGCGGACAAAGCCGGTGACGCAGCCGAGACTGCCGCTGATAAGTCAGCGGACGCCGCCGACAAGGCCAAGCACGTTGCTGACGACACCGAAGGCGGCGCCAAGACGGTTGCCGATGAAGACAAGGGCAGCAGCCAGGCCTGATTTTCGCCGTTCACACAAGGGGGCTCCGTTTGACGGCGGGGCCTCCTTTTGTGTCTCTTCCCGTCCGCGGAGGCATCTTGCCCGGATGCTAGATTTGAAGTGATGTCAGCCAATCGATCCTCTGGGGATGCCGTGAACGACGCAGCCGTACAGCTCCGCGTGTCAATCGTCATCCCGGCGTACAACGAGGAGGGCGTAATCAGGCAGTGCCTGATAGCTGCCATCTACCAGTCCGTTCCCGCCCACGAGATCATCGTGGTGGACAACCTTTCGAAGGACCGGACCGCTGACATTGTCCGCCAGATGCAGCTTGAGTATCCGGAAAGCCCCATCATCCTCCTGAGCCAGGACCGCGAGCAGGGACTGATCCCCACCAGGAACTTCGGGCTGGACAGTGCCACCGGGGACATCCTGGGCCGGATCGACGCCGATTCCATTGTGGAACCCGACTGGGTCGAGCAGGTGCAGAAGGCCTTCGCGGACCAGTCGGTCCAGGCGGCAACCGGCCCCGTGGTCTACTACGACATGCCGATGCGCCGCTTTGGACTCAAGGCGGACGACAAAATGCGCCAGCTCATGCTGAAGCTGGCCAAGCACCAGTACCATTTCCTCTTCGGCTCCAACATGGCGCTGCGGGCCAGCGCCTGGGAGACCATCCGTTCCGAAACATGCCGGGATGAGAAGGACGAGATGCATGAGGACATCGATTTGTCCCTGCACCTGGCCGACCATGAGCTGCCGGTCCGTTACTGGCCTCAGATGGTATCCGGGATGTCGGCCCGGAGGCTTGAGGATTCACCGCGGGACTACCGCTACTACGTCACCCGGTTCGACCGGACCTACAAGGCGCACAACGTCCGGAAGATGGCGCTGAAGGCCCCCATGGTGGTGTTCTTCTCGGTGTACTTCCCGGCCAAGCTCCTCAGGGCCATCCACACCGTCAATACGGCCCAGCCGGTCCGGCGCGGCGGCCAGTAGCGCCTAGTCGGTTCCCAGCCCGGTGAGGTATTCCGGCGGCGGTTCCTCCTGCGGATCCGTTCCTCGGCCCCTGCCCATGGCGTTCCCCTGGCCCCGGCCACTCCTTCGGCCCCTGCCGTTCCGTTGACCCAGGACCACGACGGCAAGTCCCGCCAGGATCAGGCCGAGCCCTGCATAGGTGCCTGCCGGCAGGGTCTCATGCAGGAACAGGGCGGCCAGCAGCGCTGCGCCGGGGATCTCCATGAGGATGATCATGGAGACAATCAATGGGCTCATGGTAGCCAGCAGGTGGTTGAAGGCAGTGTGGCCCACCAATTGGGCGCAGACGGTGATAGCCGCGATGCCCAGCCAGCCGGCCGGCTCGAACCCGGCCAGGGGTTGCCCCCAGAGCAGCGCCATTCCTGCCACGAGGACGGCGCACATCCCGTAGCACAGCGTTGTATAGGTCCCGGTGGACATGCTTCGCCGGGCCTTACCGCCGGCGAGCGTATATAGTCCTGCCAGCGCTCCACCGGCCATGGCCAGCAGGTCTCCCGTGAGGGCCTGCGGGGAGGAGCCCATATCGAAGCCGGTGATCGCAAGGACTCCGCCAAAGGCAATTCCCAGCCCTGCCAGGACCTGCCAGCGGTGGCGGATGCCGCGGAAGAGCTGAAAGACGGCAATCCATGCCGACTGCAGGCACACGAGGGCTGTGGCAGCTGCTACGGACGTCAGCTGAAGGGATGTGATGAAACAGGCGAAGTGCAGGGCCAGCGCAATGGCGGCCAACATGGACCAGCGGAACTCCCGGCCGCTGATCCTGCGGAACTGGCCGGGTTCCCGGGCAAGGGTGGGAGTTGCCATGACAGCGGCACCGATGGCATTGCGCCAGAAGGCGATGGCAAGCGCGCTGACGCTGGTGGCGCCAAGCGTGGCGGCGATGAGCGGTCCGGAGGATGCAACGCCCAGGACCCCCAGGGCAGCGAAAAAGAAGTTCAATGCAGCCCCCTGGTGCTGGTTCCGTGCGCAGATGGAAAGCAAAAAGTCCCGGCCGGCGTTTCCGCTGACCGGGACTTTCCTATGGTGGAGGCACGGGGACTCGAACCCCGAACCCCCTGCTTGCAAAGCAGGTGCGCTACCAATTGCGCCATGCCCCCATAAGAAGCAACCCGTCAATCATACCCTAGAACCGGGGAGCCTCTGACCGGCTCCCGGAGTGGGTGTCCGGGCTAGTCGACCGTGTCGGTTGACTTGCTCCAGACCGTTTTCCGGGCTTCGGATTCCTGTGCTTTCCGGTAAACCAGGAAGCCTGCGATTGCGGCTGCCAGTACAAGCAACTTCTTCACATGCTCCCCAATCCGGCAAGGTACCGGACGGATCCGGACCAAACCTCGGTTTGAAACCTGCACAGGTTCCGTGGGCGTACCAGGACTTGAACCTGGGACCTCTTCGTTATCAGCGAAGCGCTCTAACCGCCTGAGCTATACGCCCTCAATCCCTCATCGGGCCGAGACATGACTTTACAGCACACCCCGGCCCGATCTCAAATCGGGGCATTCCACCGGCGTGGAGCCGGTGGAATGGTGTCCTAATCGTCGGTGAGGGTCACGCCGATGCCGCCCACCAGGGTGGCGGAAATGTTGTACAGGACAGCGGAAAGCATGGAGAGCGCCGTCAGCAGGACGACGTTGACCACGGCAATGATGGTGGCGAATGAGGCCACCTGGCCCAGCGAAGCAACCTTCTTCAGCTCGAAGCCGCCGCTTTCTGCGCCCGCCAACGTGCCGAGGAGGCTGTCCACCTGGTCAAAGATCCCGGTGAGGTCCAGGACGGTCCACAGGACGATGGCGGCCACCACCGTGACGATGCCCAGTGCCACAGACAGCAGGAATGCCATCTTCAGCACGGACCACGGATCCACCTTGCTGATCAGCAGCCTGGCCCGGCGGACCTTTGCCTTCGGAGCGGGCTTCACCAGGCCCGGAGTTCCCTGGCCGGAGGCTCCCTGCGCAGGACGCTGGCCTGTTTGTGCCGGGCGCTGGCCGGGCTGGCCCTGGAAGGGGCGCTGGCCTGGCTGTGCGGGCCGCTCTCCCTGCTGGGGGCGCTGGCCCGGGACGGCAGGCCGCTGGCCCGGTGCACCGGCGGGCGCCGAGGGGCGCTGCTGGGGACGAACGGGGGCGTTCACGCGGGGTGCCGCTGAAGGCCGGTTCCCGTCGGGAACAGTACTGTTCGGCTTGGGAAATGAGTCGGAATTACTCACTCGTTACCTCCGTGTTGTCTTCGTTCGGCTCAGCGTCGCCCGAGGCGTCCTCTGACTCAACGGCCGGTGATTCTTCTGCCATTGCTGGCGCGGCGGATTCCCCAGCGGTTCCGCCATCTTCAGCCAACGTTACGTCATCGTCGGCGGATTCCTCGTCCTCAAGACCGCGTTCGCTGTTGCGTGCCACCTCGATAATCCGGTCGTTCTTGTCCGGTTTGGCGAAGATGACGCCCATGGTGTCACGGCCCTTGGCCGGGACACCGGCCACGGAAGACCGGACAACCTTGCCGCCCTCCATGACCACCAGGACTTCGTCTTCTTCCTGCACGATGAGTGCGCCCACCAGGTGGCCGCGCTCTTCCTGGTACTTTCCTACCTTGATGCCCAGGCCGCCGCGGCCCTGGAGCCGGTACTCCTCCACGGCAGTGCGCTTGGCGTAGCCGCCTTCGGTCACGATGAACACGAATGAACCGTCGGTGACCACGTCTGCGGCAAGCAGTTCGTCATCCTCGCGGAATTTCATGCCGGTAACGCCGGAGGTGGCACGGCCCATGGGGCGCAGGGCGTCATCGGTCGCGGTGAAGCGGATTGACTGGCCCTTGCGGGAGACCAGGAAGAGGTCATCGGTCTCGGACACCAGCTGCGCGGAGACCAGTTCGTCACCGTCCCGCAGGTTGATGGCGATCACGCCGGCCGAACGGTTGGTGTCGTAATCTTCCAGCCTGGTCTTCTTCACCAGGCCCCTCTTGGTGGCGAGGACCAGGTACGGGGCCTGCTGGTAGTCCTTGAGATCCAGCACCTGGGCGATGTGTTCGTCAGGCTGGAAGGCCATCAGGTTGGCCACATGCTGGCCCTTGGCGTCCCTGCCGGCTTCCATCAGCTCGTAGGCCTTCGCGCGGTAGACCCTGCCCAGGTTGGTGAAGAACAGCAGCCAGTGGTGGGTGGTGGTAACGAAGAAGTGCTCCACCACGTCGTCTCCACGCAGCTGGGCGCCCTTGATGCCTTTGCCGCCGCGCTGCTGCGACCGGTAATTGTCGCTGCGGGTGCGCTTGACGTAGCCGCCGCGGGTGATGGTGACCACCATCTCCTCTTCGGGGATCAGGTCCTCCATGGACATGTCGCCGTCGTAGCCCATGAGGATCTTGGTGCGGCGGTCATCGCCGTGCTTGTCCACGATCTCACCGAGCTCGGTGCTGATGATCTCGCGCTGGCGCTGTTCCGAACCAAGGATTTCCTTGTATTCGGTGATCAGGGCTTCGAGTTCTGCGTGCTTTTCCTGAATGCGCTGGCGTTCCAGGGCGGCGAGGCGGCGCAGCTGCATGTCCAGGATGGCCCGGGCCTGCAGCTCATCGATGTCCAGCAGCTCCATCAGCCCGTCGCGGGCGGCTTCGGTGGTGCTGGAGGCGCGGATGAGGGCGATGACCTCATCCAGCATGTCCAGTGCCTTCAGGAGCGCCCGCAGGATATGGGCTTCTTCCTCTGCCTTGCGCAGCCGGTACCGGGTGCGGCGGGCGATGACGTCCATCTGGTGCGTCACCCAGTGGCGGATGAACGCATCCAGGCTCAGGGTCCGCGGCACACCGTCCACGATGGCCAGCATGTTGGCTGAGAAGTTGCTCTGCAGTTCGGTGTGCTTGTAGAGGTTGTTCAGCACCACCTTGGGCACCGCGTCGCGCTTCAGCACGATCACCAGGCGCTGGCCGGTGCGTCCGGATGTTTCATCGCGGAGGTCGGCAATGCCCTGGATCTTGCCGTCCTTGACCAGTTCGGCGATCTTGATGGCCAGGTTGTCAGGGTTGGCCTGGTAGGGAAGCTCCGTGACCACCAGGCAGGTCCGGCCCTGCAGTTCCTCCACGGCAACCACGGCGCGCATGGTGACCGAGCCGCGGCCGGTGCGGTAGGCGTCTTCGATGCCCTTGTGGCCAAGGATGGTGGCTCCGGTGGGGAAATCCGGGCCCTTGACCCGCACCAGCAATTCCTCGAGGAGTTCCTCGCGCGTGGCACCAGGGTTGGATAGGTACCACTGCACGCCGTCGGCTACTTCCCGGAGGTTGTGCGGCGGGATGTTGGTGGCCATGCCTACGGCGATGCCGGAAGAACCGTTCACCAGCAGGTTGGGGAACCTGGCCGGCAGGATGGTGGGTTCCTGGTTCTTGCCGTCATAGTTGTCCTGGAAATCGACGGTTTCCTCGTCGATGTCCCGGACCATTTCCATGGCCAGCGGCGCCATTTTGGTTTCGGTGTACCGCGGTGCGGCGGCGCCGTCGTTGCCGGGTGAGCCGAAGTTTCCCTGCCCCAGCGCCAGCGGGTAGCGCATGGTCCAGTCCTGGATGAGGCGCACCAGGGCGTCGTAGATCGCGGTGTCACCGTGGGGGTGGTACTGGCCCATGACCTCGCCCACCACGCGGGCGCACTTGTTGAAGGACCGGTCGGGGCGGTAGCCGCCGTCGAACATGGCGTACAGCACGCGGCGGTGCACGGGCTTGAGGCCATCGCGGACGTCGGGCAGGGCACGGCCCACGATGACGGCCATGGCGTAGTCCAGGTAGGAACGCTGCATTTCCGTCTGCAGGTCCACCTGTTCCACGCGGTCGATCAGCACGTCGCCTTCAAGAACGGTGTCCGGAGTTCCGCCCTCAGGGGCGGAGTTCTCGGGGATTTCGTCGCTCATTAGTTATTTTCCGTTTCAGGTATATGTCTGGTTCCGAATACTTTGGAGCGGGTCCTTAGATGTCCAGGAACCTGACGTCCTTGGCGTTCTGCTGGATGAAGTTGCGTCGGGATTCCACGTCTTCACCCATGAGGACGGAGAAGATCTGGTCGGCGGCGAGGGCGTCATCCATGGTCACCTGCAGCAGGGTGCGGTGGTCGGGGTCCATGGTGGTGTCCCACAATTCGGTGTAGTCCATCTCGCCGAGGCCCTTGTAACGCTGGATGCCGTTGTCCTTGGGAATGCGGCGTCCGGCTGCCTGCCCGGCCACGAGTTTGGCGTCGCGTTCACGGTCGCTGTACACGTAGTCGTGGGGGGCGTTGGACCACTTGATCCGGTACAGCGGCGGCTGGGCCAGGTATACATAGCCGTTCTCGATGAGGGGGCGCATGTACCGGAACAGCAGGGTCATCAGCAGTGTGGTGATGTGCTGGCCGTCCACGTCGGCATCCGCCATGAGCACGATCTTGTGGTAGCGCAGCTTGGTGAGATCAAAGTCCTCGCCGATGCCGGTGCCAAAGGCGGTGATCATGGACTGGACTTCGGCGTTGCCCAGGGCCTTGTCCAAACGGGCGCGCTCCACGTTCAGGATCTTGCCGCGCAGCGGCAGGATGGCCTGGGTCTCGGGGTTGCGGCCGCGCTTGGCGGAACCACCGGCCGAGTCACCCTCCACGATGTAGACCTCGCACTTTTCCGGGTTTTTGGAGGAGCAGTCCGAAAGCTTGCCGGGCATGCCAAAGGACTCCAGCGGGCTCTTGCGCCGAGCATTGTCGCGGGCCTTGCGCGCAGCCATCCTGGCCTGCGCGGCAGAGATCGCTTTGCGGATCACGTCGCGGGCGGGGCCGGGATTGCGCTCGAGCCAGTCGCCCAGCCCGTCGGTGACCACGCGCTGGACGAAGCCTTTGACCTCGGAATTGCCGAGCTTGGTCTTCGTCTGGCCCTCGAACTGCGGTTCAGCCAACTTGACGGAAATGACGGCGGTGAGGCCTTCACGGATGTCGTCACCCGTGAGGTTGTCGTCCTTTTCCTTGATGATGCCTTTTTCCCGGGCATAGCGGTTGACCAGGGAGGTCATGGCAGCACGGAAGCCTTCTTCGTGCGTGCCACCTTCGTGGGTGTTGATGGTGTTGGCGTAGGTGTGGACGCTTTCGGAATAGGCGCTGGTCCACTGCATCGCCATTTCCAAGGCGATCTTGCGGTCCTTGTCCTCAGTTTCGAAGGCGATGACGTCCTCATGGACCACCTCGACCTTCTTGCCCGAGTTCAGGTGCCGGACGTAGTCCAGCAGGCCTTCGTCGTATTGGTAGACCACAGTGCGGTGTTCTGCGCTGACTTCGCCCTCGGTGCTGAGGTCGTCAAGGTCCAGGTCGCCGTCGGCATTGTCCCCGGCCGGTGCGCGCTCATCCGTCAGGGTGATCCGCAGGCCCTTGTTCAGGAACGCCATCTGCTGGAAGCGGGCGCGCAGCGTCTCGAAATCGAAGTCCGTGGTCTCAAAGATCGCCGGATCCGGGTAGAACGTCTGGGTGGTTCCCGTGGCGTCCGTCTCTTCGCCCATGACCAGGCTGCCCTGCGGCTTGCCTCCGTCGGCAAAGGACATCCGCCATACGTGTCCCTGGCGGCGCACTTCGGTGTCCACGCGGCTGGACAGGGCGTTGACCACTGAGATGCCCACGCCGTGCAGGCCACCGGAGACTGCGTATCCACCGCCACCGAACTTGCCGCCGGCGTGCAGGATGGTCATGACCACCTCGACGGTGGGCTTGTGTTCCGTGGGGTGCATGTCCACCGGGATACCGCGGCCGTCATCGACTACTTTAACGCCGCCGTCGGCCTGCAGGACGATCTCGATGTGGCTGCAGTATCCGGCCAATGCTTCGTCCACGGAGTTGTCCACCACCTCGTACACCAGGTGGTGGAGGCCACGGGGTCCGGTGGATCCGATGTACATGCCTGGACGTTTGCGGACAGCTTCGAGGCCCTCGAGGACAGTGATGTCGCTGGCGCCATATTCCCGCGGCGTGGTGGCAGCAGCCGGGGTGTCAGGGGTGCGGCCATCCTCGACTGCTGTATCTGCTGCCAGAATATCTGTATTGTCGTTAGCCACAGGCGCTGCGACTCCTCTGTTCTCGATGATGGCCGGCCGGTGCCTCTCCCAGGGAAAGCCACCCGCCAACAGGCACAAACTTATGGCGCCGGTGACCTGCTGACAGTGGTGCTCCGTTCCCCGAACGCGGAGAGCGCACGGAGAACGGACTGAAGTCAACGTTTCATCCGCGCCCAGTTATCTGCACCAATTCTACCGTGAACCGGCTCATATCCCCGCATTCCAGGGCCTTCAGCACAGGTGAACATGGCTGTGCGAGGCTCTTGGCCGCGCCTAGGGCGGCCCAGCGGTACGCCCTCCGGGTGCCTATACGCGCACTGGTCCTTACAGCGCCCTACACGCCCTTGCGCGCAGTTTCAAGAGTTGCCGCTCCGGCTATCCGTAAGTATCCCGGGGACCACGGCCCTGGACACTGCGTCCACCCTTGCGCCAGCTCGGTGCCGACGGTCCGAGGACCTGGATTTTGGTGACCACTCCATCACCCAGTTCCCGCCGGAACTTATCAAGCAGGCTGGTGCTCAGGAGCCGAAGCTGGGTGGCCCATGCCGTGGAATCACACCGCACGTGGAGGGTGGTGTCGGTAAAGCTCTCCGGTGTGCAGTGGGAGGAGATTTCCGGTCCCACCAGGGTTGCCCACTCCGCCATGACCGAACCAACGGCGACCGGCGACGTCCAGCCCCGCTCCGCCACCAGCCGGCCAACCACTTTCCCCAGCCCCAGGGGATCCCGCCCGGTGGCGTGGAACTGGCTGAAGCCGCGGGTGTCCCGGATACTGCCCTTGGTTTTCGGTGCGCCCGGACGCGCCACTTTCCGGCGGACTTCGCCGCGCGCGGCCGCGGCTTCACGCATACGGTTCAGTGCAGCCTGCGGGGCATCGATGTCGTCAGGTTCCCGGCCGGGCTGCAGCCCGCCGCGCTGGTCACTGCTCATCGATACCTCCCGGGACGACCTTCACCCGCCGTCCGGAGAGTTCTTCCGGAATATCGGCGTCGACGGCGGCGGTCACCAGGACCTGTTCCGCGCCGGAGACTATTGCGGCCAGTTTACGCCTGCGCTGGACGTCGAGTTCGGCAAAGACGTCGTCCAGGATGAGGATGGGCGCAGAACCGCCGGTGCGCGCATCGTCCAGCATCACGTAATACGAGGCCAGGCGAAGGGACAGGCACATGGACCAGGTTTCACCATGCGAGGCGTACCCCTTGGCAGGGGCTTGCCCGAGCATCAATTCCAAATCGTCACGGTGCGGGCCCACCAGGGAGATGCCGCGTTCAAGTTCTTTCCTGCGGGAATCCGCGAATGCCTGGACATAGCGGTCCGTGAGCTGGTCCACGGAGAGAAGGCGGAGGTCATCGGGGCTGCCTGAAGAACCTCCCCCCGTGGCGCCCTGGGCACTTCCGGCCGGAACGCCGTCGTCGTCCATCTGGTTCTGCAGCGTTGACCGGTAGGTGGCGTCCGCCGGCTTGGACGCATCCGTAAGTTCGGCGTAGGCGCGGGCGAGGTGCGGGCGCAGCCTTTCCACGAGCTCCAGCCGCGCGTGCAGCAATTCCGCTCCGGCCTTGGCCATGTGTTGGTCCCACACCTCGAGGGTGGATTCATGCGCGGAGGTGAACTTACCCGCCCGCGCGGACTTGAGCAGGGCATTGCGCTGTTTCAGCACCCGGTCGTAGTCACTGCGGGTGGCCGCGTGGTGCGGGATGAGGCTGGCCAGCAGCTCGTCCAGGAAGCGGCGGCGGTTGGACGGATCTCCCTTGACCAACGCCAGATCTTCCGGAGCGAAAAGTACTGTCTGGCAGATGCCCACGAGGTCACGTGCACGCACAGGATTACTGCGGTTGATACGCCCACGGTTTGCCCGGCTGGCGTTGATTTCCAGTTCAAGGACCGTGGTCTGCGTTCCGCGGACCAGCCGCGCCCGGACCAGCGCGCGTTCCGTGCCGAACCTCAGCAGGGGCGCATCGGAGCTGACCCGGTGGGAACTGAGGGTAGCCAGGTAGCCGATGGCCTCCATCAGGTTGGTCTTGCCGATGCCGTTGTATCCCACAAGGACGGTGACGCCGGGTTCCAGGGCGAGATCCACCTGGGCGTAACTGCGGAAGTCGGTCAGTGAAAGGTGTTCCAGATACACGCGGTTTTCGGCAATTCTGGGAACTCTGCTGGTTCCCGGTGGCTGCTACTTGGCGGGACGGGTTGCGTGGCCGCCGAACTGGTGGCGCAGCGCGGAAACCATCTTCATGGCTGGCGAGGTATCCTCCCGGGACGCAAACCGGGCGAACAATGCGGCGGTAATGGCCGGAGCGGGGACGGCGTTGGCGATGGCTTCCTCAACGGTCCACCGGCCTTCGCCGGAGTCTTCCACGTAATCGTCGATCGAGGCCAGGCCGGGGTCCTCGTCGAGGGCCTTGACCATGAGGTCCAGGAGCCAGGACCGGACAACGGTTCCTTTTTGCCAAGCCCGGAACGTGCCGGGAAGATCGGTGACGATGTCCTTGGCTGCAAGCAGTTCGTAGCCTTCGGCGTACGCCTGCATCAGTCCGTATTCGATTCCGTTATGGACCATTTTGGCGTAGTGGCCGGCTCCAATACCGCCGACGTGGACGAAGCTGTCCGCCCGATCGCCTTCGGGACGCAGTGCATCGAAGACCGGCAGGGCACGTTCAATGTCTGCGGCATCCCCGCCGGCCATCAGTCCGTAACCGTTCTGCAAGCCCCAGACGCCGCCCGAGACACCGCAGTCAGCGAAACGAATGTCCTTGGCGGCAAGGAGTTCGCCATGCTTCTGGTCCTCGGTGAACCTGGAATTACCTCCGTCGATGACCAGGTCGCCCGGTTCCAGCTTTTCGCTGAGTTCTGTGATGACGGCGTCCGTTATGGGCCCCGAGGGCACCATGACCCAGATGATCCTTGGCGCCGGAACGGCGGCGATCAGCTCATCGACGCTGGCGGCATCGGTTACGTCCGGGTTCCGGTCGTAACCGGTGACTTCCAGGCCACCTTTGCGCAGGCGCTCACGCATGTTGAATCCCATTTTGCCGAGGCCGATCAGTCCAATATGCATGATGAACTCTTTTCTGCTCTAGTGGGAGGAACGGAGTTGGCGGCGGGAGCCGATGGGTGGGCCCACGCCGCCCGGGTTCCCTGGCCGAGCTTGCGAGGCAAGGGAGGCGGCGGGGACTAGTTGGGAAGCCGGACCGGCATTACCAGGTAGCGGTAGTCGTCCTGGTCTTCGCCGTCGGCGTCTGCCTGGGCCGTGATCATGGCGGGCTTGGGCGCGGTGGTGAAGGAGAACCGGACGAATTTGGTTTCGATGACGCTGAGTCCCTCGATCAGGTAATGCGGGTTGAAGGCAACCGTGATGTCCTCGCCGGACAGTTGGGCCTCAAGCTCTTCTGATGCCTGGGCGTCCTCTCCCGTTCCGGCATCAAGGTTGAGCAGGCCGTCGGTGAAGGCAAGACGGACCGGGGTGTTGCGTTCGGCCACCAGCGATACACGGCGGACAGCCTCAACGAGTTCCTGGGTCTGCACCGTAGCGTGGATCGGGGTGGATTCGGGGAACAGCGACCGGATCTTGGGGTAGTCGCCATCCACCAGCAGCGAGGTGGTGGTGCGGCCTCCGCTCTCGAAACCGATCAGGCGGCTGTCGTCGTCGGACAGGGCTAGGTTGATGTCGCCGCTGTTGCCAAGCGTTTTGGCTACTTCGTTGAGGGTTTTGGCCTTGACCAGGGCACTGGTGGAGATCCCGGGAGTCACAGGCTTCCAGGGTACTTCGCGCATGGCCAGACGGTACCGGTCGGTGGCCAGGAGCGTTATCAGGTCGTCCTCGATTTCCATCCGCACGCCGGTGAGGATGGGCAGGGTGTCGTCCTTGCTCGCCGCGATGATCACCTGGGAGACAGCCTGGGCAAAGGCATCCCCCGGGACGGTTCCGCTGATGGCCGGCAGTGACGGAAGTGGCGGGTACTCGGCTTCCGGCATGGTGGCGAGGTGGAAGCTGCTTCGGCGGCAGGTGAGGGTGACTTTGTTGCCGTCAGTCTCCACGTCCACAGGGGCGGACGGCAGGCTGCGGCAGATGTCGGCCAGGAGGCGGCCGGATACCAGGATGGTGCCTTCGTCCCGGATATCGGCGGTGATCTCAAGGCGGGCCGAGGTTTCGTAGTCAAAGCTGGAAAGGCTGACGGTTCCGGCTTCGGCCTTCAGCAGGAGGCCGGACAGGACAGGCACTGGAGGCCGCGGAGACAACGACCGGGCTGTCCAGGTGACGGCTTCTGCCAGGACGTCCCGATCGACTCTGAACTTCACGGAAGGGTGCCGCCTTTCATTGCTGCTGCCATGTAAACCCGGGAATTTCGCAGGAAACTCCGGAAGAAGTTGGGCGCACCCCGGCTGGTGCATGGTCCGCGGAGACGGAAACCACACGAAAACCCAGGGATGGGAGCGCTGCTGACAGCTTAGCCGGAAGATCGGGGATTAACCCATCCCCCGCAGGACCAGCCCGGCTCCTCCGGGGCCGGCGGGCCCCCTCGGTGGAAGGGCGGAAGGTTCTTGTTGTTTGAGGGATTTCAATTTTTTGGGATTAGTAGTGTTAATAACTGCTGTGGAAACTGTGGATAACCCGGTCCAGCCGCGTGGTTCCGCGCTTAAGGCCTGTTCACGGACTGTGCGTTAACTGGGTTTTAAACAGGGTGTGGATGGGGACAACGCAAACGGCCATTTTTAACGATCCACAGACGGCTTAAGGGTTTTAAGCCCATTAACCGCGCTTGTCCCCTTAAGTATCCACAGGCTTATCCACATGCCCCTGTTAATAAGGTATAGAGTGCCTGGTGCGGTGTGGATTCAGGAGTCGCGTTGCTGCTGTTTGATCCGGTTGGTCAGCTCGGTCACCTGGTTGTAGATCACACGGCGCTCCGCCATGAGTTCGCGGATCTTTCGGTCGGCGTGGATGACGGTGGTGTGGTCGCGGCCGCCAAGTTCCTGTCCGATCTTGGGAAGCGACATGTCCGTCAGCTCCCGGCACAGGTACATGGCGATCTGGCGTGCAGTCACCAGGGTCCGGGTGCGGGACTTGCTGCAGAGTTCTTCCATGCTGAGCTTGAAGTAGTCAGCCGTCTGCTGGAGGATCTGGGCGGACGTGATCTCCTGGGCGCCGTCGTCGGTAATCAGGTCCTTCAAGACCATCTCGGCAAGGGCCACGTCCACGGGCTGCCGGTTCAGGCTGGCAAAGGCCGTAACCCGGATCAGGGCGCCTTCGAGTTCGCGGATGTTGCTGGAGATCTTCGATGCGATGTACTCCAAGGCATCGTCCGGGGCGGACAGCCCCTCGCTCAGCGCCTTCTTGCGGAGGATGGCGATACGGGTCTCAAGCTCCGGCGGCTGGATGTCCGTCAGCAGGCCCCACTCGAAACGTGACTTCATCCGGTCCTCAAACCCGGCCAGCAGCTTGGGCGGCTGGTCCGAGGTGATGACTACCTGCTTGTTGTTGTTGTGCAGGGCATTGAAGGTGTGGAAGAACTCCTCCAGCGTCCGGTCCTTGCCCGCCAGGAACTGGATGTCGTCGATCAGCAGGACATCGACGTTCCGGTACGTCGTCTTGAAGCTGGTGCCTTCGTCATCGCGGATCGAGTTGATGAAGTCGTTGGTGAATTCTTCCGAGTTCACGTAGCGGACGCGGATCCCGCTGTAGAGGCGCCGGGCGTAATGGCCGATCGCATGCAGGAGGTGGGTCTTGCCCAGGCCTGAATCTCCGTAGATGAAGAGCGGGTTGTATGCCTTGGCGGGCGCTTCGGCAACAGCCACGGCGGCGGCGTGGGCGAACCGGTTCGAGGAACCAATCACGAAGGTGTCGAAGACGTACTTGGGGTTCAGCCGGCCGAACTCATGCGACGTGCTGGGGAGCATAGGCTGCGGCTTCTGCTCGATGACCTGGTCCGGCGCGAAAGCAGGTTCGACGACGGGCTCGGGCTCCTTGTGGATGGGCACCAGATCGGTGTCCACGTCGATGGCACAGCGGATGTCTTCGGAGAAAACGTTGTGCAATGCATCGTCAAGGGCTTCCTTGACCTGGGTCTGGAGCACTTCGCGGGTGAGTTCGTTCGGGACGGCCACCAGGAGCGTGGAACCGATAAGGCCCTGCGCCTGGGCATGGATAACAAAGCCACGCTGGCGTGGTGATACCCGGTGGTCCTGTTCCAGCAGGCTGACCACCCGGCGCCAGGAACTTCCGACAGTATTGGCGTGGTTGGCTTCGTCTACTGTCATCAATCGGTTCCCTCAAAACTTGCTATGCCTGCATTGCCTGCAGCCCCAAGTCCGGAACCAGGGTGCTGGCCCAGCTTCATCCACAGGGTTATGCACAGTCCGTGGATAATCGGCTACTGGGACACTCTAGGTGATGAAAAGCCTAGAAGATAGCTGGCTATCTGGCTGTGGATAATTACACGGTTGTGGTTCTGGAAGTGCCCCTGTGAGCCACTTCATCCACAGGCTGTTGGGGATACTTAGCAACAGCTGGGGACAGCCGTGCGGTACCGTTCCGGTTTGACTCGGACCCGCAAATTGCCCTAACGTTGTGAAGTCCTTTGTGTCCGCTTTTTGGGCCCCATCTGAACATCCAGACGCAGTGCGCCTGGGCAGTCGGGGGAAGCGTGCATATACAAAACTTAGCGTCGGCCAGTTCTTCCCCTTTACTGATCGGGTGGGCGCACCTTTGATCCACTGGAGTAACTAACGTGAGCAAGCGGACTTTTCAGCCGAATAACCGCCGTCGAGCCAAGAAGCACGGCTTCCGCCTTCGTATGCGTACCCGTGCCGGCCGTGCCATCCTGGCAGCCCGTCGTGGCAAGGGCCGCACCGAACTGTCGGCCTAGATAACTGGCTTATCGGTAGACATTCCCTTGCGAGTTTAAGGTGCTGGCCGCCCGCAACCGCTTGAGGACCCCAACCGATTTTTCAACAACTGTACGTTCCGGTGTCCGCAATGGACGCCGGAACGTAGTGTTATATGCGGCAGCCATTGCTGCTGACGAACCCAGCCGGATCGGGTTCATTGTTTCCAAGAGTGTAGGGAACGCTGTGGTCAGGAACCTCGTTAAGAGGAGACTGAGAGAAGCGGCCGCTGCCTCGTTGCGCGAGCACGGTACAGGACTCGCCATCGTGATTCGGGCGCTTCCTGCGTCCGCCTCGGCCAGCTGGGACCAGCTGCTGTCGGACTACAACGCTGCACTGGAATCTACGCTGAACCGGCTGGCCGGCCGTCCTTCGCGGGCTGCCGGCAGTGGTTCAGCCGGTACAACACAGGAGGGGACACCGCGTGCCTAACGCCACCGCCGTCGTCGCCCGTCTCCGCACCGTGACCGCCGTTGTCGGCACGTTTCTCTGGAACCTGCCCCGGAACATCCTCATTCTCCTGCTGATGGCCTACCGCAAGGTGGTTTCTCCCTTGTATGGGCCGGTCTGCCGGTTCTTCCCTTCCTGCTCGGCCTATGCCCTGGAAGCGGTCACCGTTCACGGCGCCGTCAAGGGAAGCTGGCTTGCAGCCCGGCGCCTTGGCCACTGCCACCCATGGAATCCCGGCGGAGTGGACCACGTCCCCGCCGGGGGACGGGTCTGGCCAGCTGGCCAGACCCCCACAATTGTTGTGCTGAACAATCCGGACCGGTACCTGGTTGCTCGGACTGATGAAGAAGGCCGCAGTGCGGCCTGACGAATAGGGATAAGTATGGACATCTTTGGAACAATCATTGCCCCATTTAAGTGGCTGGTTTCCTTCATCATGGTCGCGTTCCACGATGGCCTGAGCGCCATTGGGATGCCAGCGGCGAATGGCTGGACCTGGACCCTGGCCATTATCGGACTGGTCCTGGTGATCCGTGCCGCCCTGATCCCTGTATTCGTCAAGCAGATCAAGGCGCAGCGTGGCATGCAGCTCCTGCAGCCGGACCTTAAGAAGCTCCAGGAGAAGTACAAAGGCAAGACCGACCAGCTGTCCCGGCAGGCCATGGCCCAGGAACAGATGGCCATGTACAAGAAGCATGGAACCAACCCGTTCTCGGCATGCCTTCCCATGCTGATCCAGATGCCGTTCTTCTTCGCCCTGTTCCAGGTGCTCTCCGGCATTTCAGGAGCGAAGGAACAGGGTGAAGGCATTGGGGCCATGAGCCACGAGCAGGTTGTCGAGTTCGACGCGTCCAGCATTTTTGGGGCTCCGCTGTCTGCAGCCCTGCTGCACGGGGGCGCCGGCAACGTTGCCGTGGTAGTGCTGTCCATCGTGATGATCCTCGCCATGACGGCCTCGCAGTTCATCACCCAGAAGCAGATCATGGCCAAGAACATGTCCGAAGAGGCCATGGCCAGCCCGTTCATGCGGCAGCAGAAGATGATGCTCTACATCCTGCCCCTCGTCTTCGGTGTGGGTGGCATCAACTTCCCCATCGGCGTGCTGATCTACTGGACCACCACCAACCTTTGGACCATGGGCCAGCAGTTCTTCGTTATCCGCCGGATGCCGACGCCGGGCTCCCCCGCAGCAAAGGCCCTCGCCGAACGCCGTGCCGCCAGGGGCCTGCCGGCTCTGTCCGTCCTGAGCGGGAAGCGGGATGAAGCAGCCGACGAAGCCGCAGCGGCCGCAGTTGAGATCAAGGGACAGCGTGTCCAGCCCCAGCGCAAGAACAGGAAGAAGAAGTAATGTCAGCCGAGAGCACCGAGCACGCCCTTTCTGAAGAGATCGAAGATCAGGACGAGTCCGTGGGCCAGGATGATCCCGCCGCCAAAGGTTCCGCCGCCAGCCGCCTTGAGGAAGAGGGGGACGTCGCCGCCGACTACCTGGAGGAACTGCTGGACATCGCCGACATCGACGGCGACATCGACATCGAGGTCCGCAACGGACGGACCTACATCTCCATCGTTGCCGAAGAGGAAACCGAAGGCCTTGAAGGCTTGGTCGGCGAAGACGGTGAAGTCCTGGAAGCCCTGCAGGAACTGACCCGCCTCGCAGTGCTGTCTGCGACGGAGAACCGTTCACGGCTCGTGCTGGACATCAATGGCTACCGGCAGGAACGTACCGGACACCTGCAGAAGATCGCCGAGGACGCCGCAGCTTCCGTAAAGGAATCCGGCAAGGCGGTGGCCTTGGAGCCGATGAGCGCCTACGAACGCAAAATCGTGCACGACGCCGTAGCTGACCTCGGCCTGGTCAGCGAGTCCGAGGGCGAGGGCGCCGGACGCCATATCGTCGTTTCCGCAGACTAGTGAATGCCGGACCAATAGTTATGGTTGACATCACGGCAGCAGAGCAGCGCGCTGCTGAGAAGATCTTTGGTGACCGCCTGGAGCTGGCAAAGCGCTACGTGGAGCACCTCGCCACGTCTGGTACCGAGCGGGGCCTTATCGGCCCCCGCGAGGTGCCCAGGCTGTGGAGCCGCCATGTGCTCAACTGCGCAGTCATCGAAAGCGAGATTGCGCACGGAAGCCATGTAGCCGACGTCGGGAGCGGTGCCGGCCTGCCGGGCCTTTGCCTTGCGATTGCGCGCCCCGACCTTGAGCTCACCCTTATCGAACCACTGGAGCGCAGGGTGATTTGGCTTCAGGAAGTCGTCGATGACCTCGGCCTGGACAATGTCACGGTGATGCGCACCCGCGCCGAACTGGCTGTCGGGCATGTGGAAGCGGACGTCGTGACCGCCCGCGCCGTATCTGCGTTGACCAACCTGGCCGGCCTTACCATCCCGCTGCTGGGTGGGCACGGCGAAGTGGTGGCCATCAAGGGCCGCAGCGCGGGCGAGGAAATCGAGAAGGCGGCCAAGACCATCCGCAAGCTGGGTGGTGTGGAGACGTCGGTGCTGACCGTCGGTGACAACCTCCTGGAGGAGCCGACGACGGTTGTGCGCATCGTGGTGAACAAGTCCCAAAAGAAGTCCTAATGCGGGCCCGCTGACGGCTGTCAGCAGGCCGGAGCAGTTAGGCTAGACAACGGCAGCAAAATTGGCTGAACGAGAGTGAGTGTGCCCCAGTGACCAGTAGTGAAGCCTCCGCACAACGGATCCCACCGTTTGTGTCCTTGGGGTCGGCACGTTCTGTCGCTGGGTCAGGGCTGGCGGGCACCGCTATGGCACCCGGCCGCGGCGGTAATCATCCGAAGTCGGTTGTCTCGCCCTCGTCCGGCAATGCGGTTTCACGTGAAACAACCCCTGCCGGTCGCTCCAACGTTATTGATGCCATCGATGACTCGAGTCCCATCGCGCGTGAACTTGCCCATGAAACCAAACGTCGTGAGCGTTTGGTGGGGCGGAAGCTTCCCCGCCCGGAAAAGACGCGCATCTTTACCGTGTCCAACCAGAAGGGCGGCGTGGGCAAGACCACCACGACAGTGAACATCGCCGCTGCCCTTGCCGCGGCCGGACTGAACGTCCTGGTGATTGACATCGATCCGCAGGGCAATGCTTCGACCGCGTTGGGCATCGAACACCATGCGGACGTGGACAGCATCTACGACGTCCTGATCAACGACGTTCCGCTGGCTGATGTGGTGGCTCCCTGCCCGGACATTGGAAAGCTCATCTGCGCACCCGCCACGATCCACCTTGCCGGCGCCGAGATTGAACTCGTATCCCTTGTAGCCCGTGAACAGCGCCTGCGCCGGGCCATCGATGTGTATGCCAAGGTACGCGAGAAGAACGGCGAAGAACGCCTTGACTACGTTTTCATTGACTGCCCTCCGAGCCTGGGCCTGCTGACGGTCAATGCCTTCTGCGCAGCCAATGAGGTCCTGATTCCCATCCAGTGCGAGTACTACGCCCTGGAAGGACTCAGTCAGCTCCTCAAGAACATTGAGATGATCCAGAAGCACCTCAATGCCGATCTTGTTGTATCGACCATCCTGCTCACCATGTATGACGGCCGCACCAACCTGGCCGCACAGGTAGCTGCGGAGGTGCGCCAGCACTTCCCCGATCAAGTCCTTTCAGCCGTCGTTCCCCGCTCCGTGCGAATTTCCGAGGCCCCCAGCTACCAGCAGACGGTCATGACCTACGACCCTTCCTCAAGTGGTGCGCTGTCCTATCTCGAAGCCGCCGCAGAAATCGCCGAACGCTAGAATCTTCAATACCGCAACGCACGGAGCCAGGCTCGTCCCGGCTCTACCACTGGAGGGATTTACCCATGAGCGAGAAGCGACGGGGCCTAGGCCGCGGTCTTGGCGCGCTGATTCCTAGTTCCGCCGCAGCCAATGGGTCTTCCGGTAACGGTGGGGCGGTATCCCGGCCGGTGGATCTGTTCTTCCCCGAAGGTCGAAAGAGGACCGAACCCCTGGACCAGCCCGCAGCACGGGCTGAAGCCAACGCGGACAAGGATACGGCAGCGAACAGCCCTGCCAGGCGATCGGCGGCTAAACCAGCGGCTGCTAAGTCCCTCGATGATAAGGGTGTTGCTGAGGCGGCCAACGCTGCTTCCAGCACCGATGCTTCGGCCACGAAAAAGGCTCCCGCCAAGAAGGCTCCCCGTTCCGGGGCCAAGCCGGATGCGGAGCCTGCCGTCCCTCCGGCTGGAACACCTGCCGAGCCCGCTCTGGAAGAAAAGGAAGCTGTTGCTGTAACTGCCGCTGCCGCTACCTCCAGTGCCGCGGACACGGGCGTTGACTCCGGGGTTGATCTCGTTGAGGTTCCGGGCGCCCGCTTCGCGGAAATCTCCGTCGCTGACATCCACCCCAACCGGAAACAGCCCCGCAGCGTCTTCGATGAAGACGACATGGCCGAGCTTGTACACTCAGTACGCGAAATTGGCGTTCTTCAGCCGATTGTTGTTCGCACATCAACCGAAGATGGTAGCGAGCCCTACGAACTGGTCATGGGTGAACGCCGCTGGCGCGCTGTGCAGGCGGCAGGGCTGGACACCATCCCCGCGATCATCCGGGACACAACAGATGACGACCTCCTGCGTGACGCGCTTCTGGAAAACCTCCACCGAAGCCAGCTGAACCCCCTGGAAGAGGCGGCGGCGTACCAGCAGCTCCTGGAGGACTTTGGTACCACCCACGAGCAGCTTGCGGACCGGATCGGCCGTTCCCGGCCGCAGGTCTCCAACACCCTGCGGCTCCTGAAGCTCCCGCCGCTGGTACAGCGACGCGTGGCTGCGGGCGTGCTGTCAGCGGGCCATGCCAGGGCCCTGCTTTCCCTGCCTGACGCAGCTGCAATGGAGCGGCTGGCCCAAAAGATCGTTGCCGAGGGCATGTCTGTCCGGGCAACGGAAGAAGCAGTCACGCTGTACCAGGATCCTGCTAAGCCGGCCAAGAACAACATCCCCCGCCCCGGCGCCAGGCATGAGCGCCTCGACTATCTCGCCTCCTCACTCTCGGACCGTCTGGACACCAACGTCAAGATCTCCTTGGGCGTCCGGAAGGGCAAGGTCAGCATCGAGTTTGCCAGCGTTGAGGACCTGAATCGCATCATGGATGTTTTAGCTCCTGGTTCAAATAATTGAGTAAACGAAAGGGCCCGATCCTCGCAGATCGGGCCCTTTCGTGTTGTTACGGCGCCTTACACGGTCCCCTTTCCACGCTAGAACCCGCCCGGCTGCATCCAGACCGAGCATGGGAGAGGGACCAGGCTATTGATTCAGATCGCAGCCCATTGTGTGTTGCAGCCTGTAGTGAAAGTTGATGGACGGAACTTCCGTCGGCTATCGGGGTATTTCGTCGCGAACTGCGTGTCAGAACGCTACCTTTGGCGCGGCTATTTTCGAACCGGGATTCATGACGAGAGATCTCTGCACAGCCAACCAAATGTAAGGTTGTTGGGCCGGGTGCGAGCCGCGTGTGAAGGTATTTGTTTCACGTGAAACAGGCTCTTGGAGCTCCTCAGGGGACGATTCGGACATCGTTTTCGCGTAGACCTTCACTTTTGTAGGTGTAGTGGAACGTCCACCGGTGTCTGTGCAATTACTGGGGGAAGCGGGAAGTCGCCCGATTTCAACTCAAGGGATCCATGAAATCAATGCCTCATTGCGGCAGCTTGGCTACTTTGCACCTAAAGGCTGCATATGTCCCTCTCATTCGGTAAGCCCTTGCGAAAGGTCGTGCGACTTCCGTCCAACCGCCATTGTGGCACGCGGTGCGGCTGATCGGTGCGGCCGCAGGAAGGAAGCCCATCCGACTGCCATACCATAGTGTAGCGTCGCGCCAGGAACGGAAGCTGGATTGGTGAGTAGGCGTTGTTGATTCTTGGATGCGCCGCCCTGGGCTCTTTGTTCTGAAGGGAATCGGGGAAACAAGGCCGCTAATTCAGGCAGGTGGAGACCTGCTACTCCTCGAGTGATTATGCGGCTGCTAGGTATCCGACAACAATCCCCCCTTGGATCATTCTTGGCGGCTCTTTCCTTCTAATCAGCCTCCGTCACACGAATTCAGTGACGGGCCGCCCCGTGGATTGGACCTTTGATGTCCGCAGCCACCGGACTATGCGCATCTTAGTGGCGCCTTCTTGGGATTCGGGCTCTGACTTTACTCATGACCATTAGTGAAAGTCTGCTAGATGTTGCACGTGAAACTCATCCCCAGGTTTGGACGTCGCTGTCTCTGGCACTTGTTTCACGTGAAACGGTCGAGTGAATCGGCGGCTAGGGCGGACCAGCCTCATGGGCCGTAAACAATCCCACGAAAAGGCCGGTATGACCGGTCCCCTTTTCGACAGGTACTGCGCTGCGCAGTAGCCGCGCTTGTCCAGTTGTGTAGCGATGGGACCGCCGCAAGACCTGTGGCGGCATATCCTCCCGGGCGCTTTACTCGGCCACCACGACCTGTTTCACGTGAAACATGCCGCTTATGACTTTCGAAGAGCCTTCGGAAATGTTGTCAAAACAAGCCAGAGACACCAACTGACTGAGCGCAGCAGAAGCGCTCTAGGTAGATCCTCGACGCAGCATGATCCGGGTATTGACTGAAGGGACACGGTGAAGAAGTTTGGGTTCGACTGAGCATTTGGCTGCCCGTACGGGGTTCCAGTTGGTCACGCATTGCAGTGACTGGTCCTGTGCACAGCCCTCCCCCGCCGCAGTCGAGGCAGAGTTAGCAGCAGCCTAAAGGAGCCCGGCAAGGACCTGACTGCCCTCTGATAGTTGCATCGTCTACGCGCCGATGCTAGCCAGGTCATTGAATGCCCCTGCCACATCGCGGTCCAGACTTCCACACCGGCCCGTGCTCTTCGGTAGGTCGAGGAGTAGCCGTACCCGCGTCAGTGTTCGTTCAGCACAGGTGTCCGGGGGCACGTCGTCCGGTGGATATCGCTGTGGATAAGTTTGTGGATGAAGACCCTCAGCTGGACGAGTAGAGCCGCGCTGTCCCTTCCCTACTAGAAGCAAACATTTCGTGCCCGGACCCGTAAGGTTCGTCCGGGAGCAGTGACGTCACTGCAATGTTTCACGTGAAACTGCCCAGAACATCGGAAAGTGTGGAAACAAGATGGGATATTACCCGTTGTTGGTTAATTTCCTGTCTCACTTCGAGACGACCAGCGGCAAATCTCAAGGTGTATATCTGCCCTTGGATGGCGCTGAGCAGGCACGACACCCAGGTGACACTCAGGATGAGTCGATTCAGTACCCTCCTCAGCGGGCCCAACCTCGCTGGACCCTGTGGATAACCCTGTTGATTAGGCGCAACGCTGATGTGGATAACGCTGTGGATAACTTATGCAGTAGAGGGGAAGCGCGCCCTGTCCTTAGCCTCGACTTTGTTCGTCTAAGTCACCGTCGCCTGCGGGGTTCCTCTTCGCGTATGGGATACCGCGACGCTGCTGTAGAGGAACTACAGTCATGCCGTGCTACTGACCACGGCCCAACCCCGTCCCTGGTGTGTGGAAAGGGCAGTGCTACGACAACTAGCACTGAGATGGATGGACAGGCTGTGAAGAGATCCGACGATCCATTCGCCGCCGGCAGGGATCCAGTGACATGGATCTTCGCCGTGTCTGTACTTCTCGGTCCTCTCTGTCGGACTTCGTAATATGGGCATTGCTAAGACCGCTGTTGGAGTCCCAACTCCCGGATCTCGAGAGCATGCCGTAGGAGCACTCGTAGGTCCGTTCCACGTGTCCAATATTTCGCCGGCGCGCGGTAGGACTTGGAGGGGCGGGCTAGCCCGCTTTAGTTTCACGTGAAACAGCTTCAGGCACGGATGCTATGTTTCACGTGAAACGACCACTGGAAGTCCGGACATCGGCGCCGACAGCGTCCCCGAACGACAACGTTGGACCGCGTTTCGAAGCAGACACTCTTCAGGCGCAACAACCTTGCTGACTTCGACGGCCAGCTCCTAAGCTGAGTTCACCGCGACCTGCACTGCTCATGGCCCCGGTATCCCCGAAGCAATGATCATTGTTTGGCGAAGGCTCGAATCGTCAGGATGCCCTTGCTTCGCTAACCGGAGGCGCACAGTGGCTGAACCCAAGGGTGCCTACTTGGTAGCAACGTGTGGGGCCGGAGACCTGGGAGCCTGACCGGCGGTATGAGGGCCGTCTGGGTTCCCTTATACGTGCCGCTGGTGCGGGGTGACCGTATTTCAAACCACGCTCGATTGGAGGCGAGCAGGCCGACTGTCGCCTAGGTGAGGGGCTGCCCAGGGTGGCAGAGACGGATTAGCCCATAGGCGGGCCTGCCCTCATGGTGTCCTGTGTCGCGGAGTACTGGCCGCATCCGCCTGCCCGCCATAGAGTGCACCAGTACCAACAATACAGGCCTCACTGGAGTGCAATCGAGCGCGAAGAAGAGTTGCAGCGGCCGTATCTGCTGTGTACGTCCACATCCGATCCTTCTCCGCACTTCACGTGGAGAGCCCCCAACGTCTCAAACAAGACCTAGGCGTCCAGCACCGCCAAGGCGCAACTGTCCACCTGATGTGTTCCCTTGGCAGATATGGGAATCGGAGGCGCCCCACGTTCTCATTACCCTATCTGTGTGTTTCACGTGAAACACCGTTCTCGATTCCATAGGCCAGGCCCATAGCTCCTTGTTTGGTTTGCATCGAGATGAAAGCGGGTCGACTCCTGACGGCCCCCGTCACCAGACAGGACAACACGTTTCCCGCTGCGAAATGGCGCGCGCTTGGTTCCAGTGCTCAATACAAGGTACCCGCGGCTTCTGCGGGCCGCCGCATCAACAGCTCTGCGACGGACCCCCTGGATAGTTGACGAATTCCATACCTTGGGGCGTGTAATCGCAGAACCGGCCGCGGATTGGCGAGAAAGGGCTGGTGATGGCAAGCGCGGGGATATATGTAGAACCGGCTGCGTTTCACGTGAAACATTGCATGCGTAGAAGCGCCAAGTGTTCGTCCAGAAGGACCGGCCCGGCGGGTTGCCCCGTGTTCCTAGTCGCCTTCATCTGGTCCCTGCGGGGAGGACCTGGGACCTCAAATGGCCAGGAAGGCAAAAAAGTGGTCACTGCCAGTCGGCGGCGACCACTTTTTCGCGTCATTCCCTGCAAACCTATCGCGGGGACGTCAACTATCAGGAGAGGACGTCGGAAAATTCCTTCTCGAAGAACTGCTTGGGCTTGGCCCCGATAACGGTGCTCTTCACTTCACCGTTCTGGAAGAGGTAAACAGCCGGAATCGAGGTAATTCCGTATTGTGCGGCGATGGCGGGGTTGTCGTCAACGTTGACCTTAACGACATCAACCTTTTCGCTGTACTCCCCCGCGATCTCGTCCAGGATCGGGCCGAGCTTGCGGCACGGTCCGCACCATTCAGCCCAGAAATCAACGATCACCGGCTTGTCGGCAGAGAGGACATCGGTACCGAAACTTGCGTCAGTTACATCTTTTGCGTTGCTCATAACCTTCTCTTTCTTTCAAACTACGGTGGCGAAAATTAGGCGGGCAGGTCGGCCAGATAGTGCTCAACGTCGATAGCGGCAACACAGCCCGAACCTGAGGCGGTAATCGCCTGCCGGTATGTGGGGTCAACAACATCGCCGGCAGCGAATACGCCCGGAACGTTGGTCCGGGAGCTCCTCCCCTGCACAGCGATGGTTCCTTCGGGAGTCAGGTCCAGGACGTCCTTGACGAGATCCGTCCGGGGATCGTTACCGATGGCGACGAAGACTCCGGTAACGGCGAGCTCGGACAGCGAACCGTCCAAAAGGTTCTTCAACCGCAGGCCCGATACCTTGTCCGTGCCGAGCACGTCATCAACGGTGCTGTTCCAGACGAAATTGATCTTCTCGTGCGCGAGTGCACGGTCGGCCATGATCTTGGACGCTTTCAGCGAGTCACGGCGGTGAACAACCGTTACCGATTTCGCGAACTTGGTAAGGAACAACGCCTCTTCCATGGCGGAATCGCCGCCGCCGATGACGGCGATGTCCTGATCCTTGAAGAAGAAACCGTCACAGGTTGCACACCAGCTGACACCGTGTCCTGAGAGCCGCTTTTCGTTGGGCAAGCCCAGTTCCCTGTAGGCGGAGCCGGTAGAGAGAATGACTGCCTTTGCCTTGAAGGTCGCCCCCGTTGCAATGGTGACCGTTTTGATGGGTCCGTCGAGCTTGAGGTCAGTAACGTCCTCGAACTGGATCTCCGTCCCGAACCGGGCCGCCTGCTTCTCGAAGTTCTCCATCAGGTCCGGCCCCATGATGCCCTCCGGGAACCCCGGATAGTTCTCCACGTCAGTGGTGTTCATCAGTTCCCCGCCGGCGGTTACTGATCCAGCCAGCAGCAAAGGCTTGAGGTCTGCCCTGGCAGTGTAGACGGCTGCCGTGTAGCCTGCGGGGCCTGAGCCCACAATGATGACGTCGCGAACGTCCGACGCCGACTTCTCTTCGATGGTCACTGGACCGTGAACCTCTTCCTTGTTCGACTCGCCTCCCCTTGGAGGCCGGCCACATGGCACAACTGTGTCCGCTTGCTGAATATTCCAGCGCCCGGGCAACGAGGGCCATCCTGCAGCGCAGAAGAAGTCCAGCCGTTACAGGGCGCACTGCACCCAGCGTACAGTCCTGGTGCTGCGCTCCGGAGTGCAGCACCAGCCTGCTTGACGCTGTTGCTGGAGTGCTACTGGACCTTGATCTCGGCGAGCCGCAGACCGTAACCGTACCGGGTCTTCGGTGCTGCAAGCTTGGGGAGCGAATTGATGGAGATGATCACGTACTGTGCCTGGACAGGTTCCGGAAGGGGCATGTTCAGGTCAGTGGACGTGAAGCTGTTCGTTCCCACGGCCTTGGCCCCGTCCATGGACGGCCGGTCGTTGGTGTAGACCGTGATGTTGCCTCCGGATCCTCCGAGCTGGGACAGCGTGATGGAGGAGACGGTAGCAGTGCCCTTCAGCTTCACCACGAGCGGGACGCCCTGGGGAGCCAAACCGCCCCAGTTCTCCGTCGCGAATTCCATGTCGGACCAGTAGCTGGCGGCATTTCCGTCATAGGCCTTGACCAGGTCACCGTCGAATGTGGCGGCGAAATCGAAATTACCCTGCCGGCTGACGCTCTCGATTACGGGCGGGACGGCCGGCGGAGCCGACGGGGTTGCCTGGGTTGCCGGTGCCGAGTTCTGCGGAGCATTGCTGGTAACAGGGGCAGCTGTTGGCTTGGCCTGTGGTTCTGATGAGAAGAGGCTTCCAAGATTGGTGACCGCGAAGATCAGGCCCGCGATCAGGACAACAGCCAACAAGCCGCCAACCAACCAGCGCATCGAACGGGGCTGGTTGTCGGATTCATCCCGGTCATCGTCGTAGTCGTCCCGGTCAGCAAACGAGACACCTGCCGCAGCGGGTGCTGCCGCACGGGCAAAAAGAGCCCCGTTGCCCTTGACCGGACGCTGTTCCTCCGGAGCGCCATCGGAGTCCTCATAAGGATCGTGGTCTCCGGACTGGGCGTAGTCGTCATCGGACCACAAGGACACCTTCGGCTTATGGCCAGCAGCCGGTGACTGTTCCCCGGCAGGGCTGTTGCTCGGAGCAGCAGTATCGTTCGGGCCCGTGTCCGCCTCAGCAGAGACAGCTCGCCCCGATTCGGTTGCAGCAGTGGGCGCTACCGGCTGGGCGGCAGTGGCATCCGGATCAATCCGCGAGGCACCCGACTTAGAGGCTGCGCCTGCGCCTGCGGCGGCAGCTGCAGCCGCCGCACCTGCGGCAGCGGCTCCGGTACGGCCCTGGGAAGTGGCGGGCCGGGCGGCGGGACGGACCGGCGGCCTGGGCGGAACGGCGGGAGCTGACCGCTCAGGCGCTGACCGCTCAGGAGTTGAACCGTAATTATCAACCTCGTTGGGGTGTGAATCGGCGTAGCTGATGTAGCCCGCCTCGACGTGGTCTTCTTCGTCGTAGGGTTCAGGCTCGTGAGACCGCGCCTGTCCGAAGATCTCGCTGCCCAGGGTGTCCGTGAAGAACGGTTCAACGTATGGCGGATTGGGCGCCACCACAAGATCCAGGAGGTCGGCAGCGGAGGTGTGGTTGGTGATGAGGTAGGTGGCGTCCTCGGTGACGCCAAGATCCAGGACCTGGACCGTCCCGGGACGTTCGCCGGTGGCCACTTCGCGGGCGCTCTGGGCAACCTGTTCCGTGTTCTCCGGTCCGGCGACCAGGATGCTGACGGGCCGGTTGAGGACCTGGTCCACACCGTCCAGCACCAGATCGTGGTCGTGCGAGGCCAACACTGTGGCGGTGACCTTGTAGCGGCCGCCCAGTACTGATCCGACATCGATCGGGTTGGACACGTGTTCCTCCTAGACTGTCCGGGATTGCCGGCCTCAATGACGCAACCGCTTTCCAGGTGCCCGCGCGCACGGCCCGGCCTGAATGCAACTACCCCTGTATCTGTTCGATCCTAGCCGATCCGCCCCGGGCGGCTGCGGAGAAGACGGCCGCCACAGGCAGCTGAACTTACTTTTTGCGCTTACGCCGGGTACTGAAAAATGGGTTCTCGCCGGCCTTGCCCTGGTACGTCCTGCGGCCCGGAAGTGGAATCTGCTCGCTGAGCAGGCCGCCGCGGGCGGTGCTTGGCTGGTCCTCACCCGGCAGGTAGGAGGTGTCGGCAGCCTGCCGCGCCCCGCCGTCGTACGTGTCCTGGCGGCCGCCCGCGCGCTGGGGGTCCGGGCCGGCGCGGAACGATACGGCGTCGAACTCGCCGGAAATCCGTGGGATGAGCCCGGTGTCCACGGAGGTGGTGGCCCGCTCGGGCTGGTTCCCGCGGGCCGGGAATCCATCGGAGGGAGAGGACGACGGCGCGTCCCCGGCTTCCGGAGCAGCGGCCTGGTTGCCCCGGCCAAACCTTCCCAGCAGGGGCCGGAGCATGTCGCTGAGCTCGGACACACGGAAGACACGGAGGAGCAGGAAGTAGACGGCCAGCATGACCGGACCCACGACGATGAGCGTCACGAGTGCCTGGAGGCGGCCGGTCCATGCGAAACCGTCCGGGTTGTAGCTGCCCATGAGCCACAGGGCGACGGCACCGGCGATTGCCGAGCCCAGGGCCGCGTATCCCATCCGGATGTACGAGTTGGCGATCCTGGCGCCGTCCAGGTGCCCCAGCATGCGGCGCAGGAACACTGCGCTGATAACCACCGAAAGGATGTTGCCCACCATGTAGAGGACGGCGATGGCATAGATAATCTGGCCCACCGGCAGGAACTGGATGGCGAACGCACCCGCCACGTAGACGACTGCCAGGAGCAGCTGCACGTAGAACGGGGTGCGGGCGTCCTCGTTGGCGTAGAACACGCGGGACATCATGAAGTTGGCGCTCATGAACGGGGTGCTGAGGGCCAGGATGGTCAGCGTCTGGGCCAGCATGACTCCGTCCTGGCGCAGGCCTCCCGAGAAGAACATGCCCAGCGGGCCGGCCAGGGCAAACAGGGCCAGCGCACCAAAGACGGTGGCGACGGCCATGGTCCGCAGACCGTGTGAGAGCGCGTCCCGCAGTTCGACCCGGTTGCCTTCCTGGGAGGCGCGGGTCATGCGGTTGAACAGCACGGTGGCCAGGGACAGCGCGATGATCGAGTGCGGCAGCAGGTACAGCTGGCTGGCCACCTCGAGGACGGCGTTGCCGGGCAGGGTGGACGCGGCAGGGTCCCCCGCTTCCTGCAGCCGGATGCGTTCGGCGCCGGGAATGGTGGCGATGCGCATGACATACAGGAAGGCCAGCTGCCCGACGGCGGCGGTCAGCAGCGTCCATACGCTCAGCTTTGCGGCGTGGCCAAGTCCCACGCCGCGCCAGCCGAACCTGGGTCGAAGTCCCAGCTTCAGCCGGAAGACGGGTACCAGGAGGATTGCCGTCTGCGACAGAACGCCAATAGTGGAGAACCCGGCCACCAACAGCGTCTGGGTGGACCCCCAGTTGTCCAGGGTGTGGGTATTGACGTCGTTGGTGCCGAAGATCCAGATGAACATCCCCAGGCCGGCGATGGCCACCACGTTGTTCAGGATCGGTGCCCACATGGCGGGGCCGAACGCGCCGTTGGCGTTCAGGACCTGGGTGAGCAGGGCGTAGAGCCCATAGAAGAAGATCTGTGGCAGGCACCAGAACGCAAAGGTGACAGCGAGGGCCTTCTGCTGCGGCGAGTACCCCTGCGTGGTCAGCTCGATGACCCCCGGCGCCGCCAGGGTAACCAATGCCGTCAGGCCGAAGAGAAGCAGGACAGCCAGCGTCAGCAGCCGGCTGATGTAGTCCGCTCCCCTGTCCGGAGCCTTGCTGGCCTTGATGATCTGCGGGACCAGCACGGCATTGAACACGCCGCCGGCCACCAGGAGGAAGATCAGGTTGGGCAGGTTGTTGGCATTGATGAACGTGTCATTGACCGTTGAACCGAGCCCCAGCGCGGTACCCAGCATCCAGGTCTTGCCGAAGCCCAGGAAACGCGACACGAGCGTCCCGGCAGCCATGATGGCGCTGGAACGGGTCTCGCTGACGCCTGCTGCGGCAGGCTCCGCAAGGTCCGGTGCCGCGGGCTCAGGGGGGACGCCGTCGGGCGCGGCGTCATCGGGCCGGCCGGACCGGTCGGAAGGAAAGTTGGTAGCTGACATCGACTTCATCGTCTCACCCGCGGGCACTTAACACCGCAATGACGACGGCGGCGTCCGGGCTTACAGGTGTCCGGGAAGGACCTCGCGGGCGAGGTCGGCGATGCGGCGTTCGTTGGGGAAGGACAGCTTCCGCGCCAGCTCCTGGATGGGCACCCAGGCCACGTCCACGGCTTCCTGGTCGGGATCGTTTTCGATGGTGAGCTCACCGCCCGTGGCACGCAGGAGGTAATGGTGCACGGTCTTGTGGACCCGGTGGCCGCTGACGGTGAACCAGTAATCGATGCTGCCCAGAGGTGCCAGGATGGTGCCCTCGATGCCGGTTTCCTCGGCAATTTCCCGGACCGCGGCCTCTTCGTTGTTTTCCTTGCCCTCCGGGTGCCCCTTGGGCAGGCACCACTCGAGGCGTCCACCCCTGTTAAGGCGGGCGATGATCGCAACCCTCAATGCGGCGTCGGACGTGTCCACCACCACGCCGCCGGCCGACACTTCCTCAACCGTTGGCAGCGATGCCGGTGCCGACTGCTGGGCAGGGGCAACGTGCGCACCTATTGCCGACGGCAACGGTGCGTTTGTCCTCCTGCCTGGAGCGCTCGGTACTGGATGGGCCATGGAGTCCACTCTAACGACTGTTGCCCTCCCGTGATGACCGGAACATGACACCAACATGGACGGGATATGACGTACTTTCCGGAGCGGAACGCCAATCAGCGCGGATCGTGACGCTTTTTTGGACTGCCAAGGCGCTGGTTTCTGCCAAGCTTAAGGAACTATGGCGCACGCACATCACAAGATTGATTCCCACACTGTCGACTTCAAGGTCCCCCCGGTGGTCCTGGAGCTCGGGCAGCGCTTCGTGGACGCCGGCCACGAACTGTCCCTGGTGGGCGGTCCGGTGCGTGACCTCTTCCTTGGCCGGACGTCCCCTGACCTGGACTTCACCACTGATGCCACCCCGGACCAGACCGTGGCATTGATTAAGAAGTGGGCGGACAACTTTTGGGAGATCGGCCGGGCTTTCGGGACCATCGGCATGCGCAAGGCCGGTTTCCAGATCGAGATCACCACCTACCGGGCCGAGGCCTACGATCCAGACTCCCGCAAACCCGTAGTGGCCTTCGGTTCCTCCCTGACGGATGACCTGCTGCGCCGGGACTTCACCATCAACGCCATGGCGTTGAAACTGCCGTCCATGGAATTGGTGGACCCCTTCGGCGGGGTCCGCGACCTCCACGCTTCCATCCTGGCCACGCCCGGGGCGCCGGAAGCGTCCTTCTCCGATGACCCGCTGCGGATGATGCGCGCCGCCAGGTTCGCCGCGCAGCTGGGGGTTTCGGTGCACGACGACGTCCGGGAAGCCATGACGGGCATGGCCGACCGGATCAAGATCATTTCCGCGGAGCGGGTGCGGGACGAACTGGTCAAGCTGATGTGCGGGGCGCGGCCGCGGACAGGGATTGACCTCCTGGTGGACACGGGACTGGCCGAACATGTGCTGCCCGAGGTGTCCGCGCTCCGCTTGGAATCCGACGAGCACCACCGGCACAAGGACGTCTACCAGCACTCCCTGCAGGTCCTGGAACAGGCAGCCGAACTTGAGACGGACGGGAACGGACCCGTACCCGGTCCGGACTTTGTGCTGCGCTTCGCAGCCTTGATGCACGACGTCGGGAAGCCGGCTACGCGCCGCTTCGAACCGGGCGGCGCGGTGAGCTTCCGGCACCACGACATGGTAGGTGCCAAGCTCACCAGTAAACGCATGAAGGCGTTGCGGTTCGACAATGACACCACCAAGGCCGTGGCACGGCTGGTGGAACTCCACATGCGCTTCTACGGCTACGGTGACGCCGGCTGGAGCGACTCCGCAGTCCGGCGCTACGTCACGGACGCCGGCCCGCTGCTGGAGCGGCTGCACCGGCTTACCCGCTCCGACGTCACCACCAGGAACCAGCGGAAAGCCGAACGCCTGGCCTTTGCCTACGACGACCTTGAGTCGCGGATCGCAGCCCTCCGCGAACAGGAATCCCTGGACGCGGTGCGGCCGGACCTCGACGGTGCCCGGATCATGGAGCTGCTGGCGCTTAAACCGGGCCCCGTGGTGGGCCGGGCCTACAAGTTCCTCCTGAATGAACGGATGGAGCACGGTCCGCTGCCCACCGGGGAAGCGGAGGCGCGCCTGCTCCGCTGGTGGGCCGAACAGCCTGAATCAGCACCTGCCGGCCCCGGGGCAGAAGCCTCTCCCGCCGTCGTCGAACCTTCACCCGTTGAGGAGTCCAAGTGACCAATCCCGCCCTTGCCCCGCGCCCCCAGCTCTGGATCCTCCGCCACGGTGAGACTGAGTGGTCCAAAAGTGGACAGTACACCGGCCTGACCGACCTCCCCCTGACGGTGGAAGGTGAGCAGCAGGCCGTGGAAGCCCGCAAGGTGCTGGACGGCGTCGACTTCGACCTGGTGCTCACCTCCCCGCTGCGGCGTGCGCGCCGGACCGCCGAACTGGCCGGCTTCCCTGATGCCCGGCATGAGCCACTCGCGGTGGAATGGAACTATGGCGACTATGAAGGCATCAGCTCCGACCTGATCCGCAAGGACAACCCCGACTACCTGATCTGGACCCACGGGGTACCCAACGGCGAGACGTTGGACGAGGTTGCTGCCAGGGCTGACAAGATCATTGGCCGGATCCTCGAATCCGGAATGGACAATGTGCTGATCGTGGCACACGGGCATTTCTCCCGGATCCTGACCGCCCGGTGGCTTGAATTGCCGCCTGCGGAGGGACGGCACTTTGTCCTGGGGACGGCCAAAGTCTGCACCCTGGGATGGGATAAGAAGACACCCGCAATTGTCCGCTGGGGCCTCTAGAACACCCAATTCCAAGATTTATTGCCTTTTCTGCCGCAATTGCTGGTAATTCGCGGAAACCTGCGGTACTTTTATTCCTGACCCCGCGGTGACTATGCGGGGCTATCGGCCGCATCGCAAACCACGCAGCGGACAGCAGAAAAGGAGGTTGGGAAAATGATGACTTTGACTGGCGAATGGAATGCCCTCATCAATGCGTTCCCGGCCTTTGCTGATTCCGTACGCGTTGCCTCGGTTGCCCCGGATACCTGGCGCACAGCCGCCTTCCCGGGCCTGCGGCGCCGCTAACCGGCACCAGCCTTCCGGCCGGGACCACTCACGGGATTCCGCCCGGACAAATGTCCGGGTAACGGAACTATCCCTGCTGACTCATTGGTAGCCCACGGCATCACCCCTGCCTTGCCGTCGGACGGTCCCTGCCCGAGCCTTACGAGGCAGGCACAGGCCAGTTCCGCTGCAGCAACTCCCGTAATTGTCAGATTCAAATTGCGCTGAGTCCTGCAATTAATTGGCATTTCCTTATGGAATGCCGACCCCTTATTACTTCCATGCTATTTTGCGCCTAAAAAGGCGCTAATTTGTCATGCCCTTTTGCTGACGCCAAAGAAAGGAGGTGGCTCCATTGATGCAAAGAATCATGAGACTCCTGTCCCGTCCCCTGCAGCGCCACAGTTCTCTGAACAGCGACCTGCTTGAGCAGCATCGAAATGACGTATTCGTGCTGATGCACCAGCAGGTTGGCGGCCTGCGCTGACGGCCGGCCCCGGTCCCGCGGGACGGGGGCCGGCTGTAAGCTCGATCCCATGCACGAAACCCAGCCGCCGGAGGATGGTCGACGGCCCCGCATCGTGGTGCCCAGCCGAAGCGACACCCTCCTGCGGAAGTTCACCGAGGTAATAGGCGGCCCGCTGGGGACCCGGACGGATCCCGGAGTCGTCACCCCCGGCATCTTTACCGTGGAGCGGGTGCTCATTGCCCTCACGGCGCTGGCAGCCCTGCTGGGGATCCTGCTGAAGGGTTATTGCAGGGCCAACGGGTGGGAGACGCCCACGCAGTTCTATGCCACCTGCTATTCGGACTTTCCGGAGCTGTTCCGGAGCCGCGGCATGGCAGCGGGAGTCTTTCCCATCGTGGGCAGCGGCAGCTTGTTCGAATACCCGGTGCTCATCGGATTGATCGCGGGCCTGACGGCATGGCTGGTCCCGGGAGGGGACGCCAGCGCCCGGGCACTGGCCTACTACGACATCAACGCCGTCCTGCTGGCGGCCGCGGCCATGATTACCGTGCTGGTGACTGCCCGGATGCCCGGCCGCCGTCCCTGGGACGCCGCCATGGTGGCACTGGCGCCGGGCATCGTGCTGGCCGGGACCATCAACTGGGACCTCTGGGCTGCCTGCATGCTTGCGCTGGGAATGTACCTCTTTGCCCGGCAGCGGCTGGTTCCCGCCGGGGTGCTGATCGGCTTGGCCACAGCCACCAAGCTGTATCCCCTCCTGGTGCTCGGGGCCATCCTGCTGCTGGCGGTGCGGACTGCCCGCTGGCGCCCACTGCTGGTTACCGCCGGGAGCGCCGCCGCCGCATGGCTGGTGGTCAACCTCCCGTTCGCCCTCGCGAACTTTTCCGGCTGGACCTATTTCTTCCAGTACAGCGCCGACCGGGGCGCCGGTTACAGTTCGCCCTGGTTTGCCTACAACCTGGTGGCAGACAGGCTGCACTGGTCCAAGCTGGATGCCGAAGGCGTCAGCCTCCTGTCGGGCGGCCTCTTCGTGGTGGCATGCCTCGGTATCGCCGCTGTTGCCCTCACGGCCCGTCGCCGCCCGCGCCTGGCGCAACTCGTATTCCTGATCGTGGCCGCCTTCATCCTGACCAGCAAGGTCTATTCCCCGCAGTACGTGGTGTGGCTCATTCCGTTGCTCGCACTGGCCAGGCCGCGATGGCGTGACTTCCTCGTGTGGCAGGGTGTCGAAGCCCTGCATTGGGCTGCCATCTGGATGTACCTTGGTCAGGTGACCAGCGCAGGTTCCTCCCAGCACAACCTGGACATGCCCTACTACGTCCTGGCTGTGGCCGCGCACATGGCCGCGGTGGCCTACCTCATGGCCCGCGTCGTCTGGGATATATACGATCCTGCGTACGATCCCATCCGCCGGCACCACCTCGACGATCCCCACGGCGGTCCGTTTGCCAACGCGCCCGACCGGTTCCGGCTAAGCCCATTTGGGCCGGCTGCGCCGCTGCTTCCTTCGAAAGCAAGGTCCCATGCCTGATGTCGCGGTAGTAGGTTCCGGTCCCAACGGACTCTCGGCAGCAGTGGTCATGGCACGGGCCGGGCTGTCAGTGGAGGTCTTCGAGGCGGCCCCCAAAATCGGCGGCGGCACCCGGACCACAGAGCTCATGCAGCCGGGACACTTTCACGACGTCTGCTCCGCGGTGCATCCCATGGCCGTTGCGTCCCCTTTTTTCCGCGCGTTCGAGCTGCCCCGGCGGGTGGAACTGGTTACGCCGGAGATTTCTTTCGGGTCACCGCTGGACGGCGGCCGCGCGGCGCTGGCCTACAAGTCGCTGGACAGGACGGCAGCGGAGCTAGGCCAGGACGGCCCTGCGTACCGGCGGCTGATGGAACCATTGGTCCGGCACATTGACGATGTCATGGACTTCACGCAGAACCAGCTCCTCCGGATCCCCCGGAACCCCCTGGTGGCCGCCGTCTATGGGTTGCGGACAATGGAGCAGGGGACCGGGCTGTGGAACACCAGGTTCCGGGATGACCTTGCGCCGGCACTCCTCAGCGGTGTGGCCGCCCACGCCATTTCGCATTTGCCCTCCCTCGCCGCCTCCGGCGCCGGTCTCATGCTCGGCGCCCTGGGGCACGCCGGCGGGTGGCCTATCCCCCGCGGCGGCTCCGCATCAATTGCGGAAGCACTTGCCGAGGACATCAAGGCCCACGGCGGCGTCATCCACACCGAAACACCGATCGACCGGCTCGAACAGCTTCCTGCCTCCCGCGCCACCCTGCTCGACGTGGCGCCCAAGGGGCTGCTGGACATGGCGGGGAATTCCCTTCCTGCCCATTACCGGCGGGCCCTGGAGCGTTTCCGCTACGGCAACGGCTCCTGCAAGGTGGACTTCATCCTGTCCGGGCCAGTGCCGTGGCAGGCAGCCGGGCTCTCCGATGCCGGGACGGTCCATGTGGGCGGAACGCGGGCTGAACTCGCGCGCTCAGAGAACGAGGTCAGTGCCGGTCACCACCCCGAACGGCCGTATGTGCTCGTGGCCCAGCCGTCCCGCTTCGACTCCAGCCGCGCACCGGAAGGCCGGCGCATCCTGTGGACCTACTGCCATGTGCCGTCCGGTTCGACGAAGGACATGACCAGCCAGGTGGTGTCCCAATTGGAACGGTTCGCGCCGGGCTTCCGCGACCTTGTGGTGGAATCGCACGCCATCACCGCTGCGGAATTGGCCGACTACAACCGCAACTACATCGGGGGCGACTTCAGTGCCGGCGTGATGGATGTCCGCGGACTTGTCCAGAAACCGGTGGTATCTCCCGTCCCGTGGCGGACACCCCTGCTGGGTGTCTACCTGTGTTCGTCATCGACGCCGCCCGGTCCCGGCGTCACGGGTATGCCGGGGATGCACGCGGCAAAGCACGCCCTCAAGGACATCTTCAAGCTCCCGGTCCCGGAACTGGGACTGTCCTAGCTCCTCTGGACGGCTGCCACCGCCGGGGTGGCGCGGCCCACGTCCGGTCCGGGGGATAATGGCGCGATGGGGAAATCAACAAAACTTTCGCTTGCCGTAGCTGCGCTCATTCTCGGCACCTCACTGGTGGCCTGCGATGACGGAAAGTCCGGGGCGGAAGCTGCCGCGCAACAACTGGCCGGCGCGGTCTCCGCGCTCGACGTAGGGTCTGTGGCTTTCGAGGGCAAAGACGCCGCGGCGGCAAACGACCAGCTGCACCAGGTTTTCGCGGCCCTGGACCCGCAAAAGCCAGAGGTCCAGGCAGGCACCCTGACGCTGGACGGGGACAACGCGTCCGCTCCCTTGAACTACACCTGGAAGTTCGGCGATGCTGAGTGGAAATACACCAGCGCAGCGAACTTCAGGAAGTCCGGCGACAAATGGCTCACCGTTTGGGACCCGGCCCTCCTGGCACCGGGCCTGGCAGACAGCGAGATTGTGACCAAGGGATCCCAGTCCCCCCAGCGCGCAGACATCCTTGGTGCTGGCGACGTCCCGCTGGTGACTTACCGCCCCGTAGTGAACGTAGGCATCGACAAGCCGCAGCTCGGCACCGCGGACCCGGCCGATGCCGCCGGCAAGCTGGCGGCACTGGTGGGGGTGGACCCTGCCGCGTACGTGCAGCAGGTCAAGGCGGCCGGGGCGCAGGCCTTCGTTTCCGCCATCACGCTGCGTGAAGAAGGCCGCACCATCTCAGACGAGCAGATCGCGGCCATTCCGGGCGCCCGCGGCATCCCGGCGTCGATCCCCCTGGCCCCGAGCAGGACGTTTGCCCGCGCGGTGCTCGGATCGGTTGGCGAAGCCACCGCCGAACAGATCGAGGCCTCGAAAGGCGTTCTCACTGCGGGTGACGTCACTGGTATCGGCGGGCTCCAGCAACAGTATGACGAACAGCTTCGTGGCTCGGACGCGGTGGTCATCCGCGCGCAGCGGGCAGACCTGACCCGCGAACAGATCCAGTCGGCGGGTACGGACCCGCGGCGCGTCCTCTTCCAGGTGGCACCCAAGCCCGGGACGCCCCTGAAAACCACGCTCGATCCGCGGCTTCAGTCGCTGGCTGAAACCACCCTGGAAAAAGTGGGTCCGGCGTCGGCCATTGTGGCCCTCCGTCCCTCCAGCGGCGCCGTGCTTGCCGCCGCCTCAGGGCCCGGCAGCAACGGCTACAACACGGCCATGCTGGGGCAGTACGCCCCCGGCTCCATTTTCAAGATGGTGGATTCCCTGGCGATGTTCCGCAACGGGATGACGCCGGACTCCACCGTCCAGTGCACGCCCACGCTCGCCGTGGACGGGCGGACCTTCAAGAACTCCGAAGGCTACCCCGAAACCTCGCTGGGTGCGGTCACCCTGCGCGACGCTTTTGCCCATTCCTGCAACACCGCCTTCATCTCGCAGCGCGACTCTGTCTCACAGGGCCAACTCGAAGCGGCAGCCACGTCCATGGGAGTTGCGGTTGAGGCACCCAAACTCGGCGCCGAAGCATTCCTGGGTTCCGTTCCCGGCGAGGCCCAGGGCACGGAACATGCGGCCTCCATGATTGGCCAGGGCAAGGTGCTGCTGTCCCCGCTGGCCGCAGCGATCATGGCCGGCTCGGTCGCCAAGGGCGCCCCGGTCTCGGCGCAGCTGGTCCTCAACCCCGACGCCGGTGCTCCCGCCGCCGGAACAACGGCGGGGTCCACGGCTCCAGCAGCCGAAGCATCGGCGACGGCCACTGCTGAGGCGCCCTCCACGGCGTCGGACAAGCCCATCACCGCAGCGGAGGCGGCATCGCTGGCTGACATGATGCGCGCGGTCGTCACTTCCGGGCATGCGGGCTTCCTGTCCAGCGTCCCGGGCGCACCGGTGGGAGCCAAAACGGGAACCGCCGAATTCGGCACCGAGAACCCGCCCAAGACCCACGCCTGGATCGTGGCCGTCCACGGTGACCTGGCCGTGGCGGTCTTCGTGGAGGACGGCGGCCTGGGCGCCACCACCTCCGGTCCATTACTGAAGCAGTTCCTCACCGCCGCCGGCTAGGAAGCGGCATGGGAGGATTGACGGCGTGGCCCATATTGACGTTTCCGGCATCGACTACTTCCTCTCCGACGGCACCCAGCTGCTGAACGGGGTGACCTTCAAGGTCCCGGACGGCACCAAGACCGCCCTGATCGGCCCCAACGGCACAGGCAAAACCACCCTGTTCCGGATCATCGCCGGGGACCTGGTCCCGGATGAAGGCGTCATCGGGCGGTCCGGCAACATGGGCATCATGCGCCAGTTCGTGGGCCAGGTCCGTGACGGCTCCACGGTCCGGGACCTCCTGGTATCCGCCGCTCCCCCGGCGTTGGCTGCCGCTGCCCGCGAGGTTGATGAGGCCGAGCTGGCCATGATGGAGCACGACGACGAGCCGACCCAGATGCGCTACGCCCAAGCCATCGTGGACTGGGGGGATGCGGGCGGCTACGACGTCGAAACGGTCTGGGATGAGGTCTGCATGGCCGCGCTGGGACTCCCCTTTGACCGCGCGCAGCACCGCCCGGCGTCGACCCTTTCCGGCGGCGAGCAGAAGCGGCTGGTGCTGGAGGCACTTTTCGCCGGCCCGGACGACCTCCTGCTCCTGGATGAGCCGGACAACTACCTCGACGTCCCGGGCAAGCGCTGGCTCGAGGAAAAGCTGAATGAGTCGAAGAAGACGGTCTTCTTCATCAGCCACGACCGGGAACTGCTGAACAACGCTGCCGGCCGCATTGTCACCCTGGAGCCCGGAATCAACGGCGCTGCGGCCTGGATCCACGGCGGTGGCTTTGGGTCCTACGTGGAGGCCCGCGCGGACCGGAACGCGCGGTTCGAGGAACTCCGCAAACGCTGGGACGAGGAGCACATCAAGCTCCAGGAACTCGTCAACATGTACAAGAACAAGGCCGCCTTCCGCTCCGACATGGCCAACCGGTACCACGCGGCGCAGACCCGGCTGGCCAAATTCCTGGAGGTGGGGCCGCCCGAGGCGCTGCCCATCGAGCAGAACGTCCAGATGCGGCTCAAGGGCGGCCGGACGGCCAAGCGGGCCATCGTGGCGGAGCGGCTGGAGCTGACGGGCCTGATGAAGCCGTTCTCCACCGAAGTGTGGTTCGGTGACCGCGTCGGTGTGCTCGGATCCAACGGCTCCGGCAAATCGCACTTCCTGCGGCTGCTCGCCACCGGGGGCACCGACCCCGAACGCGAGCACCTCCCCGTCTCCGATGTGGAGATCGCCGAGGTGCCCCATGAGGGAACCGTGAAGCTCGGTGCCCGGATCCGGCCCGGATTCTTCGCCCAGACCCACGTCCGACCCGACCTGCTGGGCAAGACCCTCTTGGAGATCCTGCACCGCGGCGACGAGCACCGGTCCGGGCTGGGCCGCGAAGCCGCCGCCGGCGCGCTGGACGGCTACGGCCTGGCGGGTCAGTCGGAACAGAAGTATGAGTCCCTCTCCGGCGGCCAGCAGGCCCGGTTCCAGATTCTGCTCCTCCAGCTCAGCGGTGCCACGCTGCTCCTGCTGGACGAGCCCACGGACAACCTGGACCTGCACTCGGCCGAAGCGCTGGAACGGGCCATTGACCACTTTGAGGGGACCGTGCTGGCCGTGACGCACGACCGCTGGTTCGCGCGGACCTTTGACCGGTTCCTGGTTTTCGGATCGGACGGCAAGGTCTACGAGTCCGCGGAGCCCGTATGGGATGAACAGCGGGTTGAGCGCGCCCGCTGAGCGGTTGTTCCATCAGATATGGCTGCTTCCCACGTGGTTTAGCAGCCGCATCTGATAGGGCACATGCGGTGCCGATCAACTGAGTGAGCAAATGATCAGAAATTGATAGCATTTGATCATGAAGACGGATGAACGGCACCGGGCCATCGCCGAAGTCCTGCGGCAGCAGCCGGAGGTGAGCGTGGAAGAGTTGATGCAGGCCTGCGGCGCCTCCGGGGCAACCATCCGCCGCGACCTCGAGGTTTTGGCCGGTCACGGTGTCCTTCGCAGGGTCCACGGCGGAGCCAGGAGCCTGATCGGGCAGGGGCAGAATCCCGGCTACGGACAGCGTGAGCTGGAGGAGCAGGACGGCAAGAGGCGGATTGCGGCGGCCGTCGCAGGCCTCCTGGCAGAGAACGAACACGTCTGGCTGGACAGCGGAAGCACTGCCACCGCGGTGGCACGGGCCGTAGCGGGCAGGGCACTGACGCTGATGCCCATGTCCCTGCAGGCCTTGAATGCGGCAGCCGAGGGAGACGGCGCGGCGGGTTCTCGGCCTGCGCTCCTGTTGCCCGGGGGCAGCGTGGCGCCCGGTGAACTCAGTTTCCGCGGACCACTGGCCGAGTCCACCATCAGGTCCCTGCGCTTTGACACCGCGGTGCTGACGCCGTGTTCCGTGGACTTCAAAGACGGACTCCTGGCCCATGACCTTGAAGACGCGGCCGTCAAAACAGCAGGCCTGGAGTCCGCAGCCCGGGTGGTGGTGGCCGCCTCAGCCGCAAAGTGGCAGGCCCACGCCAGGGTACTGGTGGCAGGACTGGACCGGGTGGACGTCATCGTCACGGACCGGAAATTCAGCGCACAGGACAAAGTCGAACTTGAAAAATACCCAGTGGAAGTAGTGAGCGTATGAGCACCAACACCGGAACGGATCAGCAGGCAGGACTAAAGGCCGCCGCTGCGGCGACCTTCGTGGTCTTCGGCATCAACGGGCTTGTGTTTGCCAGTTGGGCAGCCCGCATCCCCGCCGTGACCCAGACGCTGCACATCACATCCGGCCAGATGGGCACCCTGCTGCTGTGCACTGCCGTGGGATCCCTGCTCGCGCTGCCCACCGCCGGCCTGGTGGTGGGCAGGCTGGGAACGGCCAATACTGTGCGCTTTGCCGGACTCCTGGCTGCGGCCGCATTCATGGGCATCGCCATGTCGCTCCTCACTACGTCCATTCCGGGGACCGCCGTATCGCTGTTCTTCTTCGGAATTGGGATTGGCCTCTGGGATGTGGCGCAGAACATCGAAGGGGCGGACGTCGAGCACAAACTCCGGCGGACCGTCATGCCGCAATTCCACGCGGCCTTCAGCGGGGGCGCCTTCGTCGGTGCCCTGATCGGGGCAGCGCTCTCAACCCTGGGCGTCGACCTGCCCCTGCACCTGCTGGTGATCACCGCCGTGGTGGTATTGGTGGCACTGACCGTGCCGCGGTTCTTCCTTCCCCACATCTCCACGGCTCCCGCGGCAGGGGAGCCGAAACCTGCCAAGGGACCGTCAGCGTGGCGGGACAGCAGGACCCTGCTCATTGGAGTGGTGGTCCTGGGTGCCACCCTGACCGAAGGGGCCGGCAACGACTGGATCGCGAAGGCCTCTGTGGACGGTCTGGGGACTTCGGAATCCACCGGCGCGCTCATGTTTGCGCTGTTCGTCCTGGCCATGACGGCAATGCGGTTCCTTGGCGGCCGGGTCATCGACAAGTACGGCCGGGTGGCGGTACTCCGGACCAGCATGGCAGCCGCGGCAGCCGGGCTGGGGCTCTTTGTGCTGGCGCCAAATATCTGGCTGGCGGGGACCGGAGCTGCCCTGTGGGGCGTCGGCGCCGCCCTGGCCTTCCCCATGGGCATGTCCGCAGCATCGGACGACCCCAAACATTCAGCAACCCGCGTATCCGTCGTATCCACTTTGGGATATATATCTTTCCTGGCAGGACCGCCATTGCTGGGGTACCTCGGCGACCTCACCGGAATCCACACTGCGCTGCTGGCCATCATGGCGCCAATCCTGGTGGCGCTGCTCCTCGCCGGAGCGGCGAAGCCCCTGCGCGTTGAACAGGAGCCGGCTCCGGAGGAGTAGCCCGAGGGGTTAGGGTGATCCCATGCAAAGCACCAGGCCCCGGGGCCGGAGTTGGATCAGCCGCCTCGATAGATACCTCCTAGGGCATGTTTCGAGCCTGCCGGGAGGCAACCACGACGCCTTCTTTCGCCGCCTCTCCGCCTCCGCCAACCAAGGCAAGCTCTGGATAGGCGCGGCAGCGGTCCTGGCCCTCTTCCCAGGGAAGACCCGGAGGGCGGCGGTGCACGGGCTGATCGCCCAGGGCGTCGCCTCGGCAGTGACCAACGTGGTGTTCAAGACACTGCTCCCCCGGACCCGGCCGCTTCCCGAGCACCTGCCCGTCTTCCGCTTTGTGCATCCGCAGCCCACAAGCTCCTCCATGCCGTCCGGCCACTCCGCCTCAGCCGTGGCGTTCGCAGTGGGAGCCGGCCTGGTCCGGCCCGCCTTGGGGATCGCCCTGGCTCCTGCTGCCCTCGGCGTGGCCTATTCGAGGGTCCACACCGGCGCGCACTGGCCCTCCGATGTGCTCTTCGGATCGGCACTGGGCGCCGGGGCTGCCCTGGTGACCCGACACTGGTGGCCCGTCCGCCCGCCCATCCCCCAGACGGCGCGTGCGTGGACCACCGCACCGGCCCTGCCGGGCGGTGAAGGCCTCAGCATCGTAGTAAACACCCTGGGCGGCTCTTTCAAGGAGGAGACTGCGTCGGCGCTCCAAGAAGTATTCCCAAAGGCGCATATTAATGTCATACAGCCTGACGAAGACCTGGTGCAGCGGATCAATGCCACTGCAGACCATCCCGGCACCCGGGCCCTCGGCGTGTGGGGTGGAGACGGAACCGTCGGCGCTGCGGCCGCTGCCGCCGTCGAACGCTCCATCCCCCTGCTGGTGCTGCCGGGCGGGACACTCAACCACTTTGCCCGCGACGCCGGGACCGGCAGCCTCAAGGAGGCAGTCGCGGCCGCCGGAAAGGGCGAGGCAGCCCTGGCCGACGTCGGCGTGGTCACCGCGGAACGCGGGCTCCCGGGAAACCCTGAAGTCTCCCGGCTGATCATGCTGAACACCTCCAGCGTGGGCCTCTACCCGAACCTTGTGCGGCGGCGCGAACACCTGCAGCCGGCACTCGGCAAGCCGCTGGCTGGTGTGGTGGCCATGTTCCGAACCTTTGCCGCCGGTACGCCCACAACCTTGACCGTGGACGGCATCCGCCACAAGGTGTGGATCGCCTACCTCGGCCGCGGCCGCTACTATCCCCGGGACCACGCACCCCTGATCAGGCCGGTCATGGATGACGGGGTCCTCGACGTCCGGCTGATCACCGCCGACGAATCCTTTGCCCGGCTCCGGCTGCTCTGGTCGGTGCTGACCGGGACGGTGGCGAGCTCAACGATCACCCACCTGCGGGAAGCCACCGAGGTGCGGATCGACGCGGGCGGCGCGCCCATGGCACTGGCAGTGGACGGAGAAGCGCTGGCCGGAGTCCGGAAGGTGGCCTACGAAGTACGCCCCAAGGCATTGACGTACTACTCGCCACGCCCCTGACATGGCTGCGCAGGGGAGACCAACCCTGATTCTCCCCTGAATCATCCCTGAAACCGGCGAAAAGCGGCGCCCGCCTCGGTAGCGTGGGGAAGGTATCCGCACCCCACAACGTCCGCAGCCGTCCGCTGCCGTTCAAAGGATGATTCATGATCGAGGTAAACGGGCTGACAAAGGTCTATGGCGACAAAACCGCCGTGGCCGGTGTCAGCTTCACCGTCAGGGCAGGGCAAGTCACCGGCTTCCTTGGACCCAACGGGGCAGGAAAGTCCACCACCATGCGGATGATCATGGGGCTGGACCGGCCAACGTCAGGGTCTGCGACGGTAAACGGCCTGCCCTACGTGCAGCACAAAGCCCCGCTGCGGGAGGTGGGCGCCCTGCTGGATGCCAAAGCCGTCCACACCAGCCGCAGCGCCTACAACCACCTGCTGGCCATGGCCGCCACCCACAGCATTCCCAAAGCCAGGGTGCACGAGGTGATCGAAATGACCGGACTCGAGGCGGTGGCGCGCAAGAAGGCCGGCGGCTTCTCGCTGGGCATGGGCCAGCGCCTGGGCATCGCGGCGGCACTGCTCGGGGACCCGCAGACGCTCATCCTCGACGAACCCGTCAACGGGCTGGACCCTGAGGGCGTGGTGTGGGTGCGCAACCTGGTCCGGTATCTCGCCGGGCAAGGGCGCACCGTGTTCCTCTCCAGCCACCTGATGAGCGAGATGGCGCAGACGGCGGACCACCTGGTCGTCATCGGCCGCGGCCGCGTCATTGCCGATGCCCCCATCCGGGACATCATCACCGGGAAAGGCCAGTCCCGGGTCCGCGTCCGCACCGACCAGCCCGACCACCTCCGCCAGCTCCTGGCCGGCCGGGGAGCATCCATTGAGGCACCGGAACGGGAATTGCTGGAAGTGACGGGCCTGGATCCCAAAACCATTGCCGCCACGGCCCTGGAAAACCAAGTCATGGTGTATGAACTCACCCCCCTTGTTGCCAGCCTCGAGGAGGCATACATGGAACTGACCAAGGACGACGTCGAATACCACTCCCTGCCCGCTGCGGAGGTAGCCCACTCATGAGCTCCACGACCACTGAACCCATGCCCTCCCCCGCCGGCCCGGACTCCCGCAATGCAGGGCGCTCCCTTCCGGGGCCCACCTTTATCCGGGTGCTCAACTCTGAAGTCATCAAGTTCCGCAGCCTTCTCTCGACGCTGATCCTGCTCGCCTCCACGGCTGTGGTGATGGTTGGCTTTGGCGCGCTGTCCGCATGGGGGACGGGCCAGTTCGCCAATGCGGCCACCCGGGATCCACAGGCTGCTGCACGGATAGCAGCCCAGGGAGGAGACCTTGCCGTCAGCGTACCTACGTCCGGCATCGCCTTCGCTCAGCTGATCCTTGGCTCCCTTGGCGTGCTGCTGATGAGTTCGGAATTCACTACCGGGATGGCGCGGTCCACCTTCGCGGCGGTTCCCCGCCGCCTCCCCGCTTTCGGGGCCAAGCTGGTGGTGGTCATGGTCACCTCCTTCGTGGTCACGGCTGCCTCCACCTGGGTGGCCGGACTGGTGGCGGTACCCATCCTTGACAACTGCGGCCTGAAGCTGGACCTGGCCAGCTCACAGTCGGTCAAGCTCCTCCTGGTCAACAGCGTCTATGTGGCAGCCGTGGCCGCCATCGGCATGGCCCTGGGGACGCTGATCAGGAACTCTGCCGGTGGCATCATGAGCCTGGTGGGCATCTTCTTCGTGGCACCGATTGCTTTCCAGCTCATTCCCGGGGACTTCTTCAAGGAAGCCCGCAAGTACCTGCCGGGCAACACCGTGGAATCTTTGACGGCCGCCCAGCACGTTCCGGATACCCTGGAGGCCTGGCAGGCCGGACTGGTCCTGGGCGCCTGGGTGGTCATCCCTGTCCTGCTCGCGGCCGTACTGCTGAAGCGCCGGGACGTATAGCCCCGCGGGCCCGGTTTTAACCACGCGGCCGCTCCGGGCGCGTGGTGTCGGGCACATTACAAATATGCCTGGCAGAAAACTTTTAATGCTTGTGATGGTGTCCGCTTGGAGTGCCGTCCTGTCGGCGGGAATCAGATCTGTTGGAGTGCACAAAGCAAGGCGCATAATGGCGGATCTAGGGTGAAACGACGATGTGGTGCATCACACGGTTAGCCGGTGGTCCATCAAGGCACGTCGCTCAACCCATGCTATTTCCCAACAGGACGGCACTTCCATGCATGCTGACCAGCAACTTTCAAAGTCCCTGAAACCCAGGCACCTGTCCATGATCGCCATCGCCGGCGTCATTGGTGCAGGCCTTTTCGTCGGCTCGGGGGCAGCCATCCAGCAGGCCGGCCCGGGTATCCTCGTGGCGTATGCGGCCGCCGGCCTGGTGGTCATCCTGGTGATGCGCATGCTGGGCGAGATGGCCGCCGCAAACCCCGAAACCGGTTCCTTTTCTACCTATGCGGACAAGGCGCTGGGCCGCTGGGCAGGGTTCAGCATCGGTTGGCTCTACGCCTGGTTCTGGATCATCGTCCTGGGCATTGAAGCCACAGCGGGTGCAGCCATCATGCACCGCTGGGTGCCGGGCATCGACCAGTGGGTCTGGGCCCTGGTGCTCATGGTGCTGCTGACGCTCACCAATCTCGGTTCCGTAAAGTCCTACGGCGAGTTCGAGTTCTGGTTCGCCTCCATCAAGGTGGCGGCAATCGTCCTCTTCCTCATCTTTGGCGTCGCTGCCATCCTGGGCCTCATCCCCGGTGTCCCCGCACCCGGCCTGGACAACCTGGTCAATAACGGCGGCTTCATGCCGAACGGCCCCGGAGCCGTCCTGGCCGGCATCCTTGTAGTTGTCTTCTCCTTCTTCGGTGCCGAGATCGCCACCATCGCGGCGGGTGAGTCCGAAAACCCCGTGGACGCCGTGAAGAAGGCCGTAAAGTCCACCGTCTGGCGCATCCTGGTCTTCTACATCGGCTCCATCGCCATCGTGGTCACGCTGCTTCCGTGGAACTCCGCCTCCGTGGCCAAGAGCCCCTACGTGGCCGTCATCGAACTGTTCGGTATCCCCGGCGCCGGAACCATCATGGACGTCGTCGTCCTCACCTCCGTGCTGTCCTGCCTGAATTCCGGCCTCTACACCGCCAGCCGCATGCTGTTCTCGCTTTCCACCCGCGGTGACGCGCCCCGTGCCTGGACCCGCATCTCCCGCCGCGGTGTCCCCGCCGCCGCCGTGCTCGCCTCCACCGTGGTGGGCTTCGTGACGGTTGGCCTGAACTACATTGCCCCGGACACCGTCTTCCTCTTCCTGGTCAACACCTCCGGTGCCATTGCCCTGTTCGTGTGGCTGGTCATCTCGGCCTCGCAGCTGGTCCTCCGCCGTCGGATGGGTGCCGCAGCGAAGGACCTACAGCTGAAGATGTGGCTGTTCCCGTACCTCACCTGGGCGGCGATCATCAGCATCGTGGCCCTGCTCATCGGCATGGTGATCGTGGAATCCACCCGTGAATCCCTCCTGCTCTCCCTGGCGCTGGCCGCCGTTGTGGTGGCAGTGGGCGTCCTGCGGTACCGCCGCAAGGGCCCGGCAGTGGAGGCACAGCCCGCGGTGGCAACCGAGGCTGCCCCGGCTCCTGCGGAGTAGGGGCGGCGCTAGACTCGGGACCATGCCTTTGCCTTCCTCTGCCGCAGACCACATCCAGGACCTTGGCGCCTACGTCAGCGCATCGCCGTCGAGCTTCCACGCAGCGCACGAGGGAGGCCGGCGGCTCGAGGAGGCCGGATTCGTCCGCCTGGATGAGCTGGAGCCGTGGGAGGGCGGGGCGGGTTCGTTCTACATCATCCGCGACGGCGCGCTGATCGCGTGGGTGGTCCCGGAGGGCGCGGGACCGGCCACGGGATTCAACATCCTGGGCGCGCACACCGATTCGCCGTCGTTCAAGCTCAAGCCCAAGCCCACCACCGGTGCCCACGGCTGGCTTCAGGCGGGTGTTGAGGTCTATGGCGGCCCGCTGCTGAATTCCTGGCTGGACCGCGAGCTCCGGCTCGCGGGCCGGCTGGTGATGCTTGACGGCAGCGAGCACCTCACGGCCACCGGGCCGCTGCTCCGGTTCCCGCAGCTGGCCATCCACCTGGACCGGGCAGTGAACGAGGGGCTGGCGCTGGACAAACAGCGGCACATGAACCCGGTGTGGGGGCTCGGGAACCCCTCCGAGGCTGACCTGCTGGGCGTCCTGGCGGCTTCGGTTGCCGGGGCGTCCGTCGACCCGGCGCAAATTGGCGGGTACGACGTCGTCATTGCGGACACGCAGGAAGCGGCGGTTTTCGGGGGCAAGGGGGAGTTCTTCGCGTCCGGGCGGCTGGATAACCTTTCGGCCACGCACGCCGGACTGGCGGCGCTGACCGCCCACGCCGGTTCCGGGGCTGACGGCGGCCCCATTGCCGTCCTCGCGGCCTTCGACCACGAGGAAATCGGCTCCAACTCCCGCTCCGGCGCGTGCGGCCCCATCCTCGAAGATGTCCTGGTGCGCATCTCCGACGGCCTCGGCGCAACGGTGAGCCAGCGGCGGCAGGCCCTGGCGGCGTCGTTCTGCCTCTCTGCCGATGCCGGCCACGCGGTGCACCCGAACTACCCCGAGCGGCACGACCCGGCCAACCACCCCGTGCTGAACGGCGGTCCGCTGCTGAAAATCAACGCCAACCAGCGGTACGCCACGGACGCCTTCGGTGCCGCGTTCTGGGCCCGGCTCTGCGGCGACGCCGGGGTCCCGTACCAGGAGTTCGTCTCCAACAACGTGGTGCCGTGCGGATCCACCATCGGCCCCCTCACCGCCACCCGGCTGGGGATCCGGACCGTGGACGTGGGCGTACCGCTGCTGTCCATGCACTCCGCCCGCGAGCTGTGCGGCGTCGAGGATCCGTACCGCCTGGCTGCGGTGGCCGAGCTGTTCTTCGGGACTGCTGCGTAGGTCGTTCCGGCCTTTGGTCCGTCGGCATTGATACCCGCACAGCTCGTGCGGGTATCCACATAGTCGGGGGCAGGCGTATGGTCCGGCTTCCGGGGCCTGCCTAGCGTTGATGTGGAGATGCCCGCGGGGTGTTCGAGCCAAGGTTCCGGCACGTTCACGCATAACCGCTGGTGTCGCCATTGCCAGGTAAGCGACAGCAGGGCCGTTTAGGCGGGCCGCAGGCGTGTCGGGGGAGTGCAGCCCCTCTTCATGCCGCTTCGCGAGTGTGCCGCGAACATGGAGCCGGAATGACATCTGCACCACGAGTTCTTCCCCGCCGTATCCCAGAGCTGGGGATGGCAGACCCGATAGCACCGAGAAAGCCGGCCCATACCCGGGAGCGGCGGCTGTCCGGGTCCTCCTTCTTCCGGGCCGCCGAAGGTGGGGTCACTCAGGGCCGACCGGCGCGGGTGTGCCTTGGAGGTGTACCCGTTGACCTGATGGGGCGTGAAGAGGCCGTGGCAACCATCATGGAACGCGCTTCAGGCGCCGGTTCAGTGCCCTTGTGCGTGCTGTCCGCCAACCTGGATCACCTGAACCACTTCGGCGTGGGCGGCCGGTGGGAGGGGACCCTGGATGTCGCGCCCCTGGAGTGGCTGACGCTGCTGGATGGTGCTCCGCTGGTTTCGAGGGCAGGGGAACTGACAGGCCAAGGGTGGCCGCGCCTTGCCGGCAGTGACTTGATCGAGGTCTTACTGGATAAGGCAGCTGCCCAAGGGCTGTCAGTGGGGTTCCTAGGGGGAAGCCAGGAAGCGCAGTTGCTGGTTTCCGCTCGGCTCGGAGCCGAGCGGCCGACCCTGCGCGTAGCCGGATGGTGGGCTCCGCCCCGGCAGGTATTGACTGACTCATCTGCCTGTAAACGGCTTTGCAATGATATTCGGTACTCAGGCACAGACATCCTGGTTGTCTGCTTGGGAAAGCCACGTCAGGAACTCTGGATAGCGGAGTACGGGCACCTTACGGGAGCGAACGTCCTCCTGGCCTTTGGGGCCGTCGTCGACTTCCTGGCGGGCAATGTCCAGCGGGCGCCGGCGCAGGTCAGCAGCATGGGACTCGAGTGGGCCTGGCGGCTGGCTATCGAGCCGCGGCGGCTCGCAAAGAGGTATTTGCTGGAAGGGCCGGAGTCTTACGTGCGGCTCCGCCGGCACAGCACAGCCCTGGTGCCTGCCGTTCCGGCTGCGTCGCACACCTCGGCCGACGCCGTCACCCGCAGCTCCAGGCCCCGGGGGTTCACGCCTGTCAGCGAGCACGCCGACGTGGCGGCGCTGGTGGTCACCTATAACAACGGTTCCGATGTATGCGGAATGCTTGAAAGCCTGCTGCAGGAAACTACGGAGCAGTCGATCAAAGTGGTGGTGGCTGACAATTCGCCCAATCCCGAAACTTTGTTCTGCCTCCAGCAATACCCGGAGGTAATGGCCTTCGCGACCGGAGGAAATCTGGGCTACGCCGGCGGGATCAACGCCGCCCGCGCCCGGGCGGGCACCGCTGACGCCTATCTGGTGCTCAATCCGGATCTCCGTCTCCATTCAGGGTCCGTGCGCGCCATGCGCGCCTCTATGGGCAGGACTGGCGCAGGGGTTGTTGTTCCCCTTCTACGGGACGAAGACGGGGCGACCTATCCATCACTTCGCCGGGAGCCGAGCATTCTGCGGGCACTCGGTGACGCCACCTTGGGGAGCAAGCTCCCGGGCCGGCCGGGATGGCTTTCGGAAATGGATTTCGATGCCGAAAGCTACGCCCACCCGCACAGGGTGGACTGGGCGACAGGAGCAGCCCTGCTGGTCCGCGCCGACGTCGCCGAAAAAGTGGGGACGTGGGACGAAAGCTACTTCCTCTACTCCGAGGAGACTGATTACCTGCACCGCGTCCGGGCGGTGAACGCGTCCATTTGGTTCGAACCGTCGGCCGCCATGACGCATGGCCGGGGTGGATCGGGAAGCTCGCCGGCGCTGGATGCACTTATGAGCGCAAACCGAATCCGTTACGCCCGCAAGTTCCATAGCCTGGGCTACGCGCGTGCGTTCCGGGCCGCCGTTGTTCTTTCCACACTGCTGCGGGTTCCCCTTGCCGGCCACAGGGGAATTCTGGGGCTGGTTGCGAAGGAGTCGCGGTGGGCGGAACTTCCCCATGCCGTTGAGTACAGTCCATCCCGTGGTGTGACCGAGGACTTTCCCGCGGGAGCTGTCATCATTCCGGCACACAATGAGGCTTCGGTGCTCGGCAGGACTCTCGCGGCCCTCCAGCGGCCGTTAGCCACCGGCCAGGTGGAAGTTGTGGTGGCCTGTAACGGCTGCACCGACGCGACCGAAGGCATCGCCGCGGCCGTTCCCGGCGTGCGGGTCATCGACGTGCCTTCAGCCTCCAAGGTGGCTGCCCTCAATGCCGCCGATGCCGCCGCCGCGCGGTGGCCCCGGGTGTACGTGGATGCAGACATCGAGGTTCCGCCAGAAGCGCTGCACGCCACGCTGAAGGCGTTGTCCGACGATAACGGGGTGCTCTGTGCCCGGCCAGCCTTTGTCTACGACACGTCCGGAGCTTCCTGGTCAGTCCAGGCCTACTACCGGGCCCGCAACCGTCTTGCACAGTCGTCGGCATCGATGTGGGGGGCCGGGGTTTACGGGCTGAGTCAAGAGGGCCATGAGCGCCTCGGTGAGTTCCCCTGTCTGACGGCAGACGACTGCTACATCGACAGGCTCTTCAGCGACGCGGAAAAGATGGTCCTTGAATGTACGCCGGTAACCGTCCGCACACCGCGGTCCGCCCCGGTGCTCCTATCCACACTTCGCCGTGTCTACCGCGGCAATGCGGAGCTACGGGGGATGAGCGGGGCCCACACAGGGAAGACGGTGGGGGAGCTCGTTGGATCCATTACGGGGCCAGTGACCGCTTTGGACGCTGTGGTTTACGCCGCTTTTGCCCTTGGTGGACGCCTCCCACGGCGACGCCGCTCCATGAGTGCCTGGGAACGGGATCAAAGCAGCCGTGAAGGGAGTCAAGTCTAATGGAAGAAGTCGATCAGGTGCTGCTCACCAGATTCAACGTCCCCTCGGCAGGCTATGAAAGCCTAATTAGGGCCTCTGACGGTTGGCTTGCCAGGCGACTTGAACTGTTCGAGACATATTGCCTGCCGTCAGTAAAACACCAGACGGAGCAGCGCTTTCAGTGGCTGATCTATCTGGATCCGGAAAGCCCTGCGTGGCTAATAGAACGTATGGAAGCGCTTAAGGACACTCGTCCCTTCACTATGCGCTTACGCACGAAGGTGGACAAGGTCGACCTTATGGCTGACATCTCCCATGTCTTTCCTTATCCGAGAGCTCAACTGCTTTCTTCAAACCTGGACAATGATGATGGTCTAGCCGTCGACTTCACGGCACGCGTGCGAAAACTCGCAGAAGGTGAGCGCCACGCAATATATCTGTCGAACGGGCTTATACGACGCGGATCAGAAGTCTATTTGCATTCCGACCCCAGCAATGCTTTCTGTTCAGTTTTATCATCTTGGAATCAACCGGATACTTGCTGGGCGGACTGGCACAATCAGCTGGGCCGGAACATGCAGGTCGTTCATGATGGTGGTGCCCCAGCGTGGCTGCAAGTAATTCACGGGTCGAACGTCAGTAACAGAGTACGTGGTCGCAGAGTCGATCCGTCGGCCCTTAGGGACAGGTTTCCCGGATTGCTCGATGACGTGCCGGCGCCCTCAGGTTTTCACTTGTTAGCGGATTCCCTGATTCTCCGGAACCAGCGCTACCTTCGCGAATATCTAAGGACCTTATCTAAGAAAACCATTCAAGGTCTTGCCGGACGAGATGGGACCGACAAAATCAAACTCTGGTTGGGAAGTTCTGGAATTAGGAGCCGATAAGGAGCGAGTAGGCGGTTTGAATAGGCATCGGTGGGACACAGCTCGAGAAAGCAGACGATATGTGGTTACTTGATATGTTGAGAAGCCTACTTCGGCGTTGGTACGTATTAGTGGGCTTCCTAGTGCTCGCCCTCGGGGCGGCCCTGCTAGTACTTCAAGCCGTTCCGCCCACCTACAGTGCCAAAGGCAGCTTGGTTCTCATGCCTTCCGCATCTGCGGTGGGCCCGGGAGGAAATCCGTACATGTTTCTTGGAGGCATGGCGCAAGCCTTGGACGTGCTCTCCAGCAAGGTATCGGCCGAGGAGGTGCGCAAACCTATTCTCGACGCATATCCCGGCGCAACCTTCACGACTGAACCCGACCGCAGCAACAGCGGGTCTGTTATTTTGGTTCTCGTACGCGGCCAGGACCGCGATCAAGTGCTGGAGGAACTAAAGGCGGTTATGCAGGTCGTACCAGCCACCTTAACTGATTTGCAGGATGCACAATCCGTCCCGGTACCCGCGAGAATTACGGCACAAACGCTCGTTGTTGATAGGCAGCCAGGAATTGACTCGAAAGCGCGTACGACTGCCGTACTGGCAACAGCCGGTGCCGGTATTGCAGCGGCAGTTCTGCTGACAGGGTTCATCGATGGCAGGTTGCTGGCTCGAAGCACCGGTCGCACATCCGCGGCAGGCCTGAAATTGCCTTTGTTGAATGCCGGTATATCCAGGCGCAGGGCAGAATCTCGGGCACTCCACCAGAGCGATCACGGCGGCGCTGAGCCAGACCAGGGGCCCAAGCAGTCGACTGAAGTTGGAGGCTGAGGCTGTGACGGCTGGCATTCTTTTCCGGGTTATGGTGGCCCGGTGGTACGTCGTGGTTGCGTGCATGATCCTAGTAGCTGGTTTTGGCGCCTCCGTCGCCCAGAACACCCGTACCTACTGGGCTGAGATGCAGGTCTTCTTTGTGCAGCCGGGCGGGGGTTCGGTAGGCGTATTGGATGATGGAGCAGCTCCTTCGTTGATTAACTTTGCCGGTTTAGTCAAGCGTCGCGTCGCGAGTGAAGGCTCCGCCTATGAACTACCTTCCAGCAACGTGACCCTCTACGGCAGCGGAATTGTCAGGGGATACTCCATAACTCTTCCCAACGCCGGCAACCAATGGGCAGCCAGCTTCACAAAGCCGGTCCTGTCTGTGCAGGTTACCGGGGATTCGCCGCAAGAAGTTGCCCGCACCCTGCAAGATGCAATTGCTGCGATAAACCGTGCGGCCGTTGATTTGCAATCAAAAAGCGGTGCGGCTCCTGGGACATTCATAACTGTTGAACCATCGGCCAACGTCCCTAGAATAGAAGACGTTGGTAGTACTCTGGGAAGCCGGGCCAAGGGGATTACGGTCTTCCTCGTCTGCGGGTTGATATTCGCTGCTTACACCGCTTCCATTGTTGATCGCATTTTGAACTCAAGAACTGGGCCGACCAGGCTTGGACCGCGGGCAGCGAGATGACAAGGCATTCGCTTGGTACTTCGGTGTTCCTCCCGTCCGACTCGCGGAACGGCTGGCATGCGACGACAGTGCTCACGATCGGGCTCTCGCTGGTATGTGGTTTGCCTTCGTACCTTGGAATAGCGGCGCTGGGACCGGCGGGAAAGCCCGGAGTTTTATTATTTTTGGGGGCTTTGCTTTGGTGGATTTTGTTGCACCTGCAAAGGCCATTTCCGGTATTTGCAGGGCAAAATCCGGTCCGGCTCATTTTTTTCATATTCCTGTTTGTGATTCTGTTGAGCTATGCGATTAGCAGCTTTAGTGCATTGCCGACCAGGGAGAAAGGGTTGGCCGACGGCGGTCTTCTTAAAGCCTTAAGTTGGGCTGGAATTTTGTTACTCGCATGCGATGGCGTGACTGATCGGGAAAGACTCGTGGCAATTTGTAGGCGGGTTGTCTTCATTGCGTCTCTCATGGCCCTGCTGGGACTTATGCAGATGTGGTCGGGCCAGTCTTTGGTCTCTACAATCAACATTCCAGGCTTGGCGCCTGATTCAACGTTCGACAATATTCAGAGCAGAGCAGGGTTCACCCGGGCTGCTGCCACTGCGTCACACCCCCTTGAGTACGCCACAGTTCTGTCTATGGCACTCCCAGTAGCCTGCGTATTGGCAACCCACGACCTCGGAAGAAGAGGCATTCGTCGGTGGACTCCCGTCGTGCTGATCGCCCTGGCCGCATGGCTGTCCGTTTCACGCTCCGCATTAATTGGCCTGTTCATCGGGCTCGCCGTTCTGGCGCTAGGCTGGACAAGAAGAACGAGAATCCTGGCGGTCCTAACTGCCACTGCAGCGCTGATTGCCACCTATTTCTTCGTGCCCGGGATGATCGGGACGATTCGAGGCCTGTTTCTTGGCCTAGAGAACGACAGCAGTGCCAACTCCCGAACGAACAGTTTCGCAGTCGCTTGGGACATCGCTAGTCGTGGATCCCCTGTAGGGCGCGGATTCGGGACATTTTTGCCGGAGTACCAGATTCTGGATAACCAGTACTTAGGACTTTTCCTGGAAACTGGGATTATCGGTGCTCTAGTTTTCATTCTTCTTATTACTGCTGCATGCGTTTGTTGCTTAGCTGTTAGAAGGAACGTCTCAGATGAGCTACTGCGCAACATCAGCTACGCCGTTGTAGCTGCAATAACTTCCGGGGCAGTTACCTTTGGATTCTTTGACGCTCTGGCCTTCCCGATTTCTGCGGCCTTCATGTTCTTCTTCTTGGGCGTTGCCGGCGCTATTTGGCAAATCAGAATTGTTTCTCCTGGAGCTTCGCAAAAGAAGATGCGTAGTCGCTCACGTTTGTCGTTATAGTGCGATCGGCTCATCCGCCGGCCTGCCGGAACGTCGGATACGGATCGAACAGACAGGGATGAGACCGAGCACACCGCTTTGATGGCTGGTCCGAATGGTCCTGGACTCCGCTCGCGGACTCGGAAGTGAGACAACCGACGGTTGGCCCTAGCAGCTCGCGATGCTCGGATGGGGGAAAGGACCGGCTCAGTGTTGCTTTCGCAACAGGCGACACGACCGTGAAAAGACAAGCAGCGTGGGTCTGTTGAGGGAGAACCGGGCGTTGCCGACCACCGTATCCCTCGGGGCCATTTCTGAAACGACATTCAGGTTACAAACGCTGATTGATCGCGCCGCACACACTTTGAAGCTGGCAAATTTCACTCTTTCAGAGCGATGCCTGAGCGCCATTTTGCAGGGGTCCTGCTGAACGTGTTGCCGGACTCATCAACCACCGCGGAGCAGGTCACGGATCCAAGATCCGTACAGGGACCGAAAGGTCCACCGTCAGGCTCGAATAACGTCCGCCAATGCCCGTGCCATCGTAGATTCTGTATGCGAAGCACGAACATAGGCTGCGGCCGCTGCACCCATCTGTGCCAGTGTTTCGTGGTTTCTGAGAATCTTGAGAATCGCACCCGCCATGGCGGGGACCTGCGCAGGAGGTACCAAATACCCCGTTGCTCCATGTTTGACGTAGTCCTCTGCTCCAGGGGTCATGTTCATCACTACTGGTCTACCAGTTGACATCGCCTCAAGAACGGTGGTCATGCCGGACACATGTAGGTTGTGTTTGGTGGCGATCACAACGACACTTGCTTGTCGGTATAGATCCCGAATCTCCGGACCGCTAAGTGAAGGGAAGACTTCAACTCCGGGGGGCGCTTCTAGTTGTGATCTAGACTGCACAACCACACGTGCATGTGGCATATCCAAGAGCACCAGGCGCAAGGCCTCGAAAAGAGTGCGTGGATCTCGGTCCCGATCATTGCCTAGACTCAAAATCGTTGGGCGGCTCGGAAAGGGACTTGGGGGAAAATACGCGGTGTCTATGCCGAAGGGGATGAAATGCAAGCGGGCTGCATCGATCTTCAACCACTCTTGCAGCACAGGCAGCTGGCCCCTGGAAAGAACCCAAATGTCATCAAGGCGTCGGTAAACCTCTTTTAGAACTTTCGACCGCACAGAATGAGGGCGTGTTGCGGCGGAATCAGTTTCCCAGATAAGACCGCCAATCAGGCGTCGGCCGCTTCTTCCGTACCTTAGTAGCATTGGAACCACCGTGGATTCGTCCCACGCTATAACTGACTCATTTCTATTTACCAGTCGGGTTCGCCTGAGACGAGGATCTGCAAGCCCTATCCACCGGATGGGATTACGGCCTGGTCGTTGAACAACTTCCGTTTGTAATTGCAGTCCCTGTTCGGCGAGACAATGCAGTCCGTAGGGAAACCGTCCCGGAACTTCGCCTCGTGCATGACGAGCTAGCCACAGAGAGGGATCGAGCTCGGAGGTATAGATTATGCGTGCGCTACGGGAAGTCGGCACTAGGACGACCCTTCAACGGGACCATGACCTTTGGCGCCTAGAACTCTAATGACTTCCAGCAGACGGGCTGGCCGGCGGACTAAACGCAAGACAATCCGCGCCAAGCTAATGAGAAAGCCGCGGCTAAGATCTAGAACATCGTCCTTGAATGAAAGCGAGACTCCAAAGTACGGGGCAACAAGAGACCCAGGAACCCTAAGACCAACAATCTCGTTCAAAACATTGCCGCCATGTATGACCTGAAGCCACATAGGATGAGAAGTACGAACATTTCGGATCGGGCCCTTTTCCTGAACTCGGTAATGATGCTCAACATAGACGGTTGATGGCGCGCGAGATTCAACATGTTCGACCAAACTCAGGAATGGGTTCTTTGTGTATGGTCGAAGATATGCCCTGTTTGATGAGAACTGAATCCCGTTGACAAGATTAATAAACTCAAAATCTTGAAAATCAAAACAGGCTTGAACTGCTTCGACAAAGTCGGTGGCAATGGCGTCATCATTATCCACTCTAGTGGTGATCAAAAACGGCGACGTCAACCGAGTAGCGACTGCGGCGGCTACGAACGATTTATTGAAAGCACCGGCTACGGGCACGACCTCGAATGAACCAGCAGACAAACCAAATATTTCTGACAGAAACCATTCCGGGCTCTCGCTGTCAACAAAGACAAGCCATCTGAAGTTCTTGTTTGTCTGCCGCTCAAAGCTCGGAAGGCAATAGGTTCTAAATAGGTCAAGCCTGCCTTTCAGCCACTCGTCGGTTGGTTCTTCGCAATGATAGAAGTTCTTTACGTTAAATCGCGTAAGGATAAAGTGTGTGTATGGAGGTTGGGCTGCCTTCGCGGCCGGCTTGACCTTACTCACCTTTTCCTCCTTGACTGTCCTGGCATCCTAGGGCTTCCATGAAGCTCTTTTCGATCGCGGTGGCGACGAGGCCTTGGGTATGGTTCCAGCCCGGCCGCACACTGCTTGCCATGTCGACGATTTCGGTACTCGAAAGTGGATAACGCACGGCAGTCGAAAGAGCATCTGCAATGCCTGTCGGTGTAGGAGAACCCCAAAGGATGTGGGTGCTTGGAGCATCCGCGCGGGCATATGGCGAATCATTTACGACAGCCCGCGCCCCACTTGACATCATCTCCTCCGCCACCAGGGAAATATTTGTAAATGACATTGCCAGCCCCGCCAGAGACTGGTTGTATAGCCGGTTCAAGCCATCGGGTGTTAGGTGCCCCACATAGTGGTGCGGAACATCCCAATTGGGTATCTTGTCTCCGTATACAGTAATCGGCTGGTCAGGGTAGCGCTCATTGAACTGTTTTAGTGCAAGTTTGCCGAGAAGAAAACCGCGTCGATCCGTTTCCGGGCGTGCGAAGAATGCGATCCCGCTTCTTTTTCCCCGGTTTCGAAGATTGTACGTGGAAGTATCACAGCCAAATGGCACCACGGTGGCCCGGACCCCAATTTCACGCTCAAGTAAGGCGCTGGTCATGTTCCCGAGCGCAATGTGTTCGAAGCCAAACCTGTACGAATCCTCAGCCAAGGCGTACATGCTGCCGTGCGGATAAAAAAACGGCTCATAGTCCTGTACGAAATATACGCGCTTACCGATGGAGCGTCCTCGGGTTGCTAAAACATGTGCGGTTTCCCAGGAGCTGGCAACACATGCATGGTAATCAGTGATTCTGTCGGGAACTGCCATTATGGACGCGTGAAGCTCCGGCCAGTTCTGCCTAATTACCGAGATACACTTCCTGAGGTCGGCACCGTGACGGTTGTACAGCAACACCGTGCATCTATGCCCGCGTTCATGCAGACCCTGGACCATCCTAAAAAGGGTAGTATGTCCTCCGCTGCCAGGGCTGGGGGGCGTACATATCCAAGCAATGTCCAAACCATTTGTCGGCATGACTTTAGGAGCTAATGGTTCGGGCAACAAACGCGAGTCAGCCACATCTTCCGCTAACAGGGGAAAGTCCAACTCATCCAGGCGAAGGTAAGCGGCGACATCATGATTCAACCGCCGTACTAGACGCTTCGCTAAATCAGGACGCCCAACAAGTCGCATACTTTGCCGGAGATTATCTGCGGCTGTTTTACTGACAATCAATATATATACACCCCATTATTTCGCCAACGGCGCCAGTGGATTTCTCTTTGCAGTCGAGCTGAAGCGCGCCGGCCGAGGGCGTTCAGGCTCCACGGGACGGGTGCGCCTCTTTCTTTACTAACCGTAAGGCGCTGCCACTCAGTTTCTGAATGGATCCCAGGTCGAAGTTCTTCCGCAAACTTTAGGTAGGAACTTAGAAGATGCGGGTTGCGGAGCCCCCGATCTATTTCAAGACGGGCCACTTGCAATATTTCTTCAACCATGGCGTTGCGGGCGGTTTGTAAAAGAGTCTCCGCCTCGGGGATGCAACTCGATAATCGACCCAGGAAGAGAGTTTCGAAAGCGCCGAGCCGCTCTTTAAGATCAGTCAAACTGTTCACCTCTCGCGCGGACATGCTCTCCGGATGTTCACGATGCAGTGCCTGGTCCGCGCCGTGCACATAGCCAACATCTGCGAAAGCTGAAAGACGGAGCCACAGCTCCATGTCGTGGGCATATGGGAGTGGAGACATGTAGCCCAGGTCGCGTAAGACTGCAGTTCGCATAAGTACTTCGGGCGAAGTTATGACGTTCTTACCGGAGACACAGGCGACTTTGAGCCAGTCCATGCCCGGCCAAATGGTCCAAGAAGTTGTCTTAGTGCGTAGCACGGACGGAGGTTCCGCAATGAAATGAATTGGATGCCCGTAGACGAGGCCTATCGATGGATACGATTGCGCGAGCAGAGTGGAGCGTGCAAGTGAACCGGGGGACAGAAGATCGTCTGCATCAAGCCGCACCAAGAATTCCCCGCGCGCTAGTCGTGCCCCAATGTTGAAGCTTTCTACGGCCCCAATATTTTCCTGATTCGAAGTTACGGATACGTTGGTGTTTCTGATGGCATAGTTACGGGCAATGTTGAGGCTATTATCTGTTGAGGCGTCGTCGACGACTATAACTTCTATCTCCACGCCAGTCTGCGAGAGACAACTTGTAATCGCCTCGGCCAGGTATCGCCCATAGTTGTAACAGGTGATTACGACCGTGACGCGGGGTAAACAAGGTCGGACACGGGCAGCTTTTACGTGCGTGCGATGACTTATCTTTTCAGCACCCGAGTTCATTTCGACCTCTTGGTAGCCGCGCTAAGGACCTGTGCGACCTGCTCTTGTTGATCAGGAGTTATGCCCGGAAACATTGGTATCGATACGATTTCATCACATGCAGCTTCGGCTTCTGGGAAGCTACCCTTGCGGTAATTGAGGAATGAGTATGCGGGGAGAAGATGGATAGGCGACGGATAGTGTACTCCGGCTCCTATTCCCTTAGCTCTTAGCTGGCGCACCACGTGATCTCGATTCTTCACGCGGATAACATATAGATGGAACACATGCTCATTGCCGGCCAACGTCCCTGGAAGCCTGATGTCAGGGAAGCTGCCGAGCAATAACTCGTAGTTCTTGGCGGCTTGACGACGCTGACGGTTCCAGTCGTCTAAACATGCAAGCTTTGCGTTCAACACGACCGCCTGGAGAGTGTCCATGCGCGAGTTGAAGCCCAACTCAACATGTTCGTACTTCTCCTCGCCACCATGATTGCGTAGACGGCGCAAATGCCCCGCGATCTCGTGCGAATTCGTTGTCACTGCCCCCGCATCGCCAAAAGCTCCAAGATTCTTGCCTGGGTAGAAGCTTGTTGCAGCTGCCATCCCCAGGCCGCCGACTCTAACCCCGAAGCGGCGTGCCCCCTGTGCTTGGGCCATATCTTCTATCAGAACCATTTCTTTTGACAACGCATTTCTTATGGCCTCCATGGGCGCGGCTTGGCCAAAAAGATGGACACCGATAACTGCCTTGGTTTTCTCTGTCACAGACTTGCTCATCGTTTCAGGCCCAAGCAGGAACTCGTCATCACAGTCCGCCAATACGAGTGTTGCGCCTGTTCTGAGAACGGCGCTAGCAGTAGCAACGAAGGTATTTGCTGGGACGATGACTTCATTATCCTTACCAACGCCAGCCGCCCTTAGCGCGAACTCAATAGCATCCGTACCATTACCGACACCGACAGCAAAATTGGTATCGCAATATCGGGACCAGTTTTTTTCGAACTCCTTTACCCGTGGACCTAAAACGAAGCTTGAGTCAGAAAGAACCTCGTCGAATCCTTTGCGAATTTCTCGTTCGATTTGGGCGTGCTGGTATTTGAGGTCTACGAGCGGAATTGCCTGTGGAGTCATCCATCTCTCCTATCGAAGGTAGTAGCGGTCCGTGAATCGCCAGAATCAGGGGCAGATGAATCGACAACAGGTAAGAATGCCGCCAATTCGGAAAGCTGACGGCGTACCCATCTGCGCAAAAGGAGGATGTAGATGCTAGCGCCGGCGCCTCCTCCCAGGAGAAGTGTTGCCAAGGGTGGCATGGCCAGCGAAACGACCCAGCCGGTGACAATTAGCGCGGGCAGCCCAGCAGCTAAAGGGGGCCACAGTTTTATCGCCACAGCTCGTACGTCGGCGCCGTTCGCGCGCAAAGCAACGGCGTAGGACGGGCAAACAACGACTAGTGCCACGGCAAGGTGGGCCACGGCCACACCAACTGCCTGACCCGTCCACGCCCCTATGATCGTTGCGGGAATAAGTGTGCCCAGCCAGGCTAACTGCACAAAGAAGATGCTGTTTCCTCCTCCCCTGGCCACCAAATATCCTGCAGCCAGGTCGAACAACGTACGAAGGGCACCGAAACAGCCGAGCCACGTCAGGATATAGGCGGAGGGCAGCCATCGAGAACCATAGATAAGCTCGACAACCGGGTTTGCAAGAACCGCGAGCATCATACCGATAAGTAGGGCGGCTGCCCACACGCTCCCGATGACTGATGCCAAACTTCTATCATTTTTTCCCGACGCTATTCGTGAGAATGTCGGAATTGACACCGACCGAACTACCTGGCCCAATGCACTCATTGGCCAGTTTGAAATATTGAACGCTAGGTAGTAGTAACCGAGGGATATAGGGCCAGCCAGTCGTGAGATTGCGATATTATCGACGTTCAGCAACATCCATGACAGGACGTTCGCTCCTGCTATTGGAAGTCCGAATTTTATAATCCCAGGGGCCAGCTTCCGGTTATAGCCCAGGCGGAGCCGTTCTCCTGACAAACGGAATTGTAAGATGAGCGTAACCAGCTGCGCTGCAAGCCTCGCAATTGCAAGTCCCATTACACCCCATCCAGCGGAAACTAGGATGAGTGTCGTAGCCGTTCCCACGAGGAATTCAACGACCGCGATAATGAAGACCTTCTTTTGTGCGAATTCCCGCTGTAATGCCGCGTATGGGGCCACCCCAGCCCCAGCCAAGACCAGTGATAAAGCGGATACCGCAATGACGGGGCCTGCTTGTCGACTTCCAAGGAGATCTGCGATTCCCTGTGCTGATGTCATCATTACTGTCGATAGCCCAGCCCCTGAAATTAGCGCCAAGGTGGCGACGGTCGGGGCCTTTTCGCGCGGATTATCGGACCTAATGAGGTCCGCGCTCATCCCCAAGTCTGCGAGCGTCATCAGGATGGTCTGAACTGTCAGGGCGACTGCGAAGACCCCAAAAACTTCAGGGACTAAAATCCGGGCCAGGAAGATACCGACCAGGAAGTTTCCGACTCGAAGCACCAAACTGTTGAGAGCGCTCCACGCCAGGCCGCGTCGGACTAAGGCCTGCAAGTTGGTTGAAGCAGTCATACTCCCTCCCGACGCCAGCGCCGCCACCGGTATGACCAACGCCATCGGTAGGTGGCAGCGAAGATGGCTTTGTCACCTCTGTACGTGGCTGCCGTAAGTCGACGCAGGTAGGAGCTCCAAAGCCTGGATTGGGAGATAGATCCGTCGGTTTCCATTGCGAAGGCGGTCAATTGTTCTGCGCGGCCAGTTAGGTCGGGCCGGGTATCCCAGATGTGGATTGCTTCCCGGACCGCTTCTTCCGCCATTGCTCGGCGGGCCAGATTCTCCAGCCGACGGCTACGCACGCCTTCGATGTGGGGCAGGCTGCAGATGCTGTCGAAAACTTGGCGGCGGGCCGTTAGATCGTCCAAGGGAGAAGCGAAGTCGGTGAGGTGCATATTTTGGCCATGTACCCGGTAATAGGCCTGGACCGGGCCGTTGACTCTTCCGACTCCAGCCAAGGAAGCGGCGTGGAGCCAGAGGTGCATGTCCGCTGCTTGTGGCATATCAGCCCTGTATCCAACGAGTTCGTCCATAAGCGAGCGACGAAGCATTGCTTCAGGGTTCACAATGATATTGGAACCCCGGCGGCAATGGTGGGCAATCCATTCTTCACCCGACCATATTGACCAGGAGCTCCTCCCGGATCTCTCCTTCATGGGCTGGTCATGGAATTCCTGAGCGTAGCCGTAGACAAGGCCGACTTCTGGATGCTGCTCCATCAGCGCAGCCGCCCTGGCAAGTGATCCAGGACTCAGGAGATCATCCGCGGATAGCAGCACCACATACTCGCCTGCCACCCTGGTCAGGCCGTCATTGTATGTAGCGATGTGACCCATGTTCGTCGTATGGAGAACAGCCCGGATGCGTCGATCGTCCGCTGCTAGTTCGGCAGCCAACTCTCCGCTGCCATCAGTCGAGGCATCGTCAACGATGATTACATCCAGGTCAACATCCTCCTGGGTTAAAACCGAGTCCACAGCGTCTTTCAGGAAGCGTTCGTAGTTGTAGCAGGGAATCACTACGGAAACTATGGGCCGCCTCGTCAGCCTGCACGGCGTCAGGCGGTGCGGCGCGCGTCTGCGGGTAAGCAATTCGACGCTCATGACATCCCTCCAATCCGGAAGCTTTCCCCATCAATCTCGTGCGCCGGCACCCCAACCCACGTCTGCCCGTCAGGGACGTTGCTCAAAACAGCAGCCCCCATGCCCACGGTGGCGTAGGCCCCCACCGAGGTCCGTTCGCGCACGCTGGCGTTCATGCCCAGGTAGGCGGCCCGGCCAATCCGAACTCCGCCGCCAAGGGACACACCCGCAGCGAACGTCGCAAAGTCCGCCACGTCGTCGTCGTGCGTGAACGTCACTGACGGCATGGCCACCACGTGCGAGCCCAGGGTGACCGAGGCGGTGAGCGTGACGTTCCGCAGCAGGATGCTGCCCCTGCCCACCCGGCACCCCTCCGGGTACTGGACCGAAGGGTCGATGGCGGTGGCGTAGCGCGCCCCGGTGAGCCCCAGCGCCGTCAGCCGCTCCACCACGGATTCACGCGCCCTGCCCGAACCGATGCACACAAGGATGAGCGCGTGGGTGTATTTGGCGGCGTCATCGATGGTCCCCAGCACCGGGGCGCCGTCCACGCTGACACCCGCCATTTCCTTGTCGTCATCCAGCAGGCCGACGACGTCGTACTGGCCGCTGCTGCGCACCATCGCCAGGACTTCGCGGGCCAGGCCACTGGCAGCTATCAGGATCAGCTCGCTCATGTGCGCGTCCCTGCTGCCGCAGCCCGGATAGCGCCGATGATCCTGTCCAGGCCGTCGTCGTCCAGCTCGTGGTACACCGGCAGGATCAGTGTCCTGTCGTTAAGCCTCTCCGTGTGCTGAAGGAGGCCTCCGCCCGAGTCCCGCCACCGGTAGGCGGGCTGGCGGTGCGCCGCCATGATGCCCCGCCGCGCAGAGATCCCGGCGTCCGCCAGCTTTTCCAGCAGCCCGTCCCGCGTGGTTCCGAAGCTGGGCAGGATCTCCACCCAGAACGACTGGAAATTCGTGGTGCCGTAGGGCGGGTCCGACACCAAACGCAGGCCGGGCAGCCGTGAGAGGCCGGCCACGTAGCGTGCCGCAATGTCCCGTCGGCGTTCGAGCACCGCCGCAAGCCGGCCCAGCTGGACGATGCCGACGGCGGCCTGCAGGTCCGTCATTCGGTAGTTGAACCCCACCTCAAGGTAGTTCTCCGCCGGCGCCAGGAGCGATCCGTGCCGGTCCGCCGCGGAGACGCTCATGGAATGCTCCCGCAGCGTCCTGGCCCGGGCGGCCCAATCTGCCCGATTGGTGGTGAGCATTCCGCCCTCGCCGGTGGTCAGGATCTTCCGCGGGTGGAATGACCACACCGCCACATCCGCACCCACACCCACCGGCCGGCCCCTGTACGTGGCCCCAACAGCGCAGGCGGCGTCCTCGATCACGGTGATCTCATGGCGGTTGCACAGCCTGCGGATTGGGTCCATGTCCAGGGGCACCCCGCCCTGGTCCACCACAATCACGGCCCGTGTATCCAGGGTGAGTGCGGCGTGGATGGTTTCCGCGGTCACGTTCCCGGTCACGGGGTCGACGTCGCAGAACACCGGCCGGGCACCGACGTAGGTTACGGCGTTGGCCGTAGCGATGAAGGACAGGGAAGGAACGACGACGTCGTCCCCCGGCCCGATCCCCGCCACCACCAAGGCGAGGTGAAGGGCGGTGGTGCAACTGGAGGTGGCCACACCGTGCCGCACACCTTGGGATTCGGCGAAACGCGACTCAAACTCCTTCACCTTGGGTCCCTGCGCCACCCACCCGGACGCCACCACGTCGGCCAGGGCACGGGCTTCCTCGTCCCCAAGCCAGGGCTTCATCACGTTGATCCGGTCCAGGACAGGCTCGGCAGTCATCGGGCACCAACCTTGCGTGCGGCGGCAATCTCCTCGCGCAGCGGCATCCACCAGCTGACCAGTTGCCGGAGTCCTTCTTCGAGTCCAACCTCGGCCTTGAAGCCAAGATCGCGCGCGGCAGCTGACGTGTCCGCCAGCCGCCGGACCACCCCATTAACCTGCCGTGCCGGGCCATGCTCCACCTCAAGCCCGGAGCCCATGACCCGCAGCAGCGCCCGGGCCATCTCCAGCAGGCTGGTTTCGGTGCCGCTGGCCACGTTGTAGATCCCCTCGGTGACCCCGCTGGCTGCCGCCAGGACGTTTGCCCGGGCCACGTCGGCGGTGTGCACGAAGTCCATGGTCTGGAGGCCGTCGCCAAAAACCAGTGGCGGCCGGCCGTCCATGATCCGCTCCATCCACCGCACCAGGACCTCGGTGTACAGGCCGTGGACGTCCATCCGTGGCCCGTAGACGTTGAAGTAGCGCAGCAGCACGTAGTCCAGTCCGGTCATGGCCCGGAAGCTGCGGGCCATGCCTTCGTTGAAGGACTTTGCAGCACCGTAAAAGGTGTCATTGTTGGCATGGTGATGCCGTTCCGGGGTGGGGAATTCCTCGGCCATTCCATACACGGAGGCACTAGACGCTGCCACCAGCTTGTCTACATTGTGCTCTGCCGCGGCCTCCAGGACGTTGAATGTTCCGTCCACCAGCACCTCAAGGGCTAGCCGCGGTTCCTCGGCGCACTGGGTGATGCGGATGGCGGCCTGGTGGAACACCAGGTCCTTGCCCCTGGTGAGGTCATGCACCAGGTCCCGGTCCTGGATGGTTCCCAGCACCAGTTCCACCTGCCCGGTCGCCAAGGCGCCGGACAGATTGTCCAGCCGGCCCCGGACCAGGTTGTCCAGCACGTCGATGCGGCTGACGCCGGCGTCAAGAAGGGCATCCACCAGGGTCGATCCGATGGTGCCGGCCCCGCCTGTCACCAGGACGCCGGCACCCTCCAGGGCGCTCACCGCGCCCCCTCCATCTCGGTGCCCGTTCCCGCCAAGGCTGAGCCTGCCACCGGTGACGCCTGTCCATCCATTCCCAGGCTGCGGGTGACCGCCTCGAGGACGGACAGCACCCGCAACCCGGAAGTGCCCCCCGTCCTGGCCTCCTGGCCGTTCCGGATGCAGGATGCCAGTTCCTGTACCACCAGGCCCAGAGCCTCACGCTCCGGCAGTGCAGGGGACCAGGTATCGCCCAGCCGGTAGGAAACTGCAGTGGTTGCCTTCTCTCCCACCGACCTGGGCTGCCGGTCCAGGCTGACGCCGCGGTCGTAGACGCTGAGCCGCTGCTGGGGGTTGAGGTCGTCCCAGACCAGGGTCCGGAGGGATCCACCTATGACCATCTGGCGGATTTTGGTGGGGCTCAGCCAGTTCACGTGGACGTGGGCGGTAGCGTCGTTGGGAAGCCGGAAATTCAGGTGGCCCACGCAGTCCCGCCCCGTGCCCAGCGGATCCGCGCCGAAAGCCGACACTTCGGATGGATTCAATCCGCCCGGCAGGACGAAGTCCAGGATGGCCAGGTCATGCGGCGCCAGGTCCCAGAAGACATCCACATCAGGCTGGACGAGCCCCAGGTTGATCCGGGTGGAGTCCACGAACAGGATCTCCCCGAGGGAGCCGGACTGCACCAGTTCCTGCATCTTCAGGACAGCCGGGGTGTAGCAGTAGGTGTGGTCAGCCATCAGCACCAGCCCGTTCGCCTTGGCTTCGGCCACCATTTCCAGCCCGTGTTCCCTGCTGTCCGCCAGCGGTTTTTCCACCAGCACGTGCTTGCCGGCGCGCAGCGCCGTCATGACCGCGCCGTGGTGGGTGCGGGCCGGCGTCGCTATGGCCACCGCGTCCACCTCGCAAAAGTCCAGCAACTCATCCATGGACTCCACGCACGGGATGTCCCCGAGCGTCGCAGCGAGTTTCCGCGCACGTTCAACATCAAGGTCGCAGATTGCCACCAGGTCCCAGTCCGGGCTGGCCTGGAGGTTGCGCGCCAGGTTTGGTCCCCAGTAGCCGGCACCGACGACGGCGATACGGAGTTTCCGCGCGGGCGGCTTGGCTGGGGCGTGGGTGTGAGTGGCGAATGCTCTCATGTGATTGTCTTCCCATTTTGTGGATGTGCTAGTAGGCGCCGGACGGCCGGACGACGGCCCGGAATGTCCGCCACAGAATCAGCAGGTCCCCTGCGAGGGACCAGTTTTCGACGTAGTAGAGATCCAGCCGGACCGATTCCTCCCAGGAAAGGTCCGAGCGGCCGTTGACCTGCCAAAGGCCGGTGATGCCGGGCTTGATCAGGAGCCGGCGGTGGGTGTGGCGTTCGTAGCCGCTGACTTCGCGGTCCAGCGGGGGCCGCGGCCCCACCATGCTCATGTCACCGAGGACCACGTTCCAGAGCTGGGGAAGTTCGTCCAGGGAATACTTGCGCATCCAGCGGCCGCAGTGGGTGACCCTGGGGTCATCCTTCATTTTGAAGAGCACCCCCGCCCCCTGGTTCTGCTGGCCCAGGGCAGCCAGCTGCGCCTCGGCGTCGGACACCATGGAGCGGAACTTGAACATCCCGAACACCTGGCCGTCTTTGCCAATCCGGTCCTGCCGGAAAAGGATGGGCCCGGGACTGTCCAGCCGCACCACCGCGGCCAGCGCCAGGAGGACTGGAGAGAGAACTAGCAGCGCAGCGAGTGCGCCAATGACATCCATGATCCGCTTCAAGGCGTGCTTTGCCCCGCTGTACTGCGGAATATCAACATGCATGAGGGGCAGGCCATCCACCGGACGCCAGTGGATCCGCGGGCCGGCAACGTTGGTCAACGTGGCCGCCAGGATCAGTTCGGTGGAGGACTCCTCGAGTTTCCAGCCCAGCTCCCGAATGAACTTGTTTCCGCCGGGCAGCGGTCCGGCAACGATCACCGAATCCGCGTCCACCAGGCGGACGGTCCGGGCAATGGCGTCCGTCGACGAGAGGACCGGCACCGTGCAGCCCTCCACCCGCAGGCCGGCTCCCCGCCGGGCCCCAGGGAGGCAGGCCCCAAGGATTTCGTACACCGCCCCTGACCGCCGGGACACCTGCTGTATGACGTACCTGACGTCTTCCGGTTCGCCAACAACAACGGCCCTCGAGAGGTGCCGGCCGCGAAGTTTTTCCGCCGCCAGCCGCCTGCGGAATACCCAACGGTTGGCGGTAAGGGCCACCAGGCCCACCGGCAGTGACACCGTGACGAATGCGGTTGCCCCGTGGACGGAAAGGACCACGGCAGCGAGGGCCATCAGCCCAAAAATCCGGAGGGTGGCTGACGCCACGCGCTTATACTCGTCGGCGCCGATCCCGAGCACCTTGGGATCCCTGGTGTGGTAGGCCTCCAGTGCCGCCAACCAGGCGACCGTGAGCGCCGCTGCAGCGGCCGCTGCTCCGCCGTCCCTGGGGCCGACGGGCGAGAAATCTGCCTCGGAGAGGAGGAAACCGGAGTACACGGCACCCGCGACCACAGCGGCGTCAGCGCCCCGCAGAAGATTCACGTGCCTGGAGATCCAGGCCGCGGTTGCTTTCCGGGGCCGGGCTTCCCGCTCCCCAACAGTGGATGCTGCCGGCGGCAACGGAAACCGGGTTCCTACGGTGTCCGTTGCCGCCGGCTGCTGGGCTGCCACCCGCTGTGCAGCAGCGGGAGCAACGGGCCAGGCAAAGGCGGCCTGCCGGGTCTTGGATACTGGTATCTCCGCCATCGTGCCCCTTTCCAACGCAGCTGCCTGTTCTCTGGCCGTGAAGCAAAACTAGCCCCGGACTGACGCGGTTAAGGGGGAACCGGATGGGCCTTTGTGGGTACCGCGGAGCAAGGATGTGGAAACTGCGGGTACCTGCAAATTGCAGGACTTTCGGCCTATAGGACGGGCAGGACGTACGGTTCGGCCGCGGTGGATCCCTTGCCCGCTGCGAGGGCGGTCAACTGCGCCCTGGACTCAACACCGAGCTTCCGGTAGATGGCGGTGAGGCGTACTTCGACCGTGCGCACGGAGACATAGAGCGTGGCAGCGATTTCCTTGTTGCGCATGCCCCGCGCCACCATCTTGGCCAACGACCGCTCATGGTCCGCCAGCAGCAGCATGGCCGGGTTGCCCTGCGGGCGGACCGGCTCCATGCGTTCATCCAGGAGGAGCGCGTCCACATGCTGGGTCCACGCGTCCGCACCGGCTTCGTCGAACATCACCTTGGCCCGCTGCAGCGCATCGCGTGCGTCGCGCAGCCTGCCGAAAGCGTGCAACCGCTCCGCGTAGCAGGCCAGGGTCCTTGCCCGTTCAAGGGTGTGCCCGTTCCTGCTGTCCAGGGTCTGGCTGAACAGCTGCAGTGATTGCTCACCGTCCGCGAGCAGGGCGCGGCTTCGCGCAACGGCCATCATCAGCCACGGTGACCGCAGCCCCACCGAGCGGCTCTCGAGGCGCAGAAGTGCCTGCGTGGCCTCGTGGTGCCGTCCGAGCCGGATCAGTACTTCCACGAGGTCCGCCTCGCAGCGCAGGAGGGTGGGGTTGCCAAACCGCATGCCGATTTCGGCGGCCCGGGACAACTGGGCTACGGACTCCGCAAGGTCGCCGCGCAACAGCGCGAACTGGCCCTGGCAGGCTGCGAGCTGTGCGGTGATGGCCGGGTGGCTGTCCGCCCCCGCATAGCGGAGTGCCTCGGCAGCATGCGCCCGGGCCTGGGCGTCATCGCCCAGGGCATGCGCCCGCCACACCCGGAACAGGTGGCGGGTCCCGCGGTGGTATTTGAGTTCGGGCTCGGAAAGCTCCAGCTCGTCAATCAGCCGGACGGCCGCGCGCACGTTGCCGGCCCGGATCGCATTGTCAACGGCCATGAATGCTGCGGTTTCCTGCCAATTGACGTGGCCAGGTTCGTCTGAGCTCCTGAGCAGCGCAAAGGTCTCGTGGGCGCCTTCGTAGTGCTCGGCGTAGGTGAGGGCCCGGCCATGCATTAACAGGCCGGCGGCCCGGGCAGCACCCGTTTGTTCCTGTTTGCGGCCAAGGCCCGCGGTGCCGCCTCCGACCGACTCGATCAGGAGCTCGGTTTGTTCAGTGATGCCCAGGCATTGCGCGGAGGCGGACCCCCGGAATGCGTTCCCGTGACGCAGGAGTTCCGAGGCTTCCTGGAGTTCCCACCGCTCGGCGTAGTACAAGGCTCCGATGGCCAGCAGGCTGGCGGCATACGCAGGATCATGCTGGCCGAATTCCTTCACCAGCCGGAGCACCATGCTCGAACGCACGGCGGCGCCCTGGGCGAACTGGATTTCAAAGGAGAGGCCGGTAAGCCGCAGGATCAGTGCGGGGTTGCGGGTTACCCGCTGGGCCCATTCCAGGTACCGGCGCGCGTACACAAACTCACCCCGGTTGAAGAGCATTTCCGCCACGCTGGTCAGCCGCGCCGCGGTTTCCGCTTCCCAGGGGTTGATGGTGAGGGCCCGCTCGATGTACTCCACGGCAAAACTCACTTCGCCATTCCGGACCAGGTCAACGGCGTGCCGGAGCAGTTGGAACGGAGTTTGGCGCTCAAGCGCGGTGAAGCTCAGGTGCCACCTGCGGGCATAGGGGTCCGTCTCGTTTGCTGCTTCCGCCAGGGCCCGATGGTTGGCCGTGCGCACGGCCGGAGTCATGGCCGCGAAGACATATCCCCGCAGCAGCTGGTCGCCGATCCCCAAGTGCGGACCCGTTCGCTTGATCAGGCCTGCGGCCAGCAGTTCGTCGACGCTTGTCCACACTTCGCGGTCGATCTTCTCAATCGTCGAAATGTCGCTGCGGAAGGAAAGGGCCAGGAGGTCAAGCACGTTGCGGGCGCCCGGGGTCAGCCCGCCTACGGCCGACGCGTACTCGGCATCAAAGCTGCCTCCGGAGGGCAGCGGGACGGGCAGCGCATACTTGCCAGCGGTGTGCCTCTCCAGCAGCCGGGTGTAAAGGTCGACGGCGGCGAGCGGGTTGCCGCCGGCTGCTGCGGCAACTGCGTGGGCAGCCGCCGTCGTGGTCCTTGTGGCGGCCATGGTCTCCAGCATGCGGACGGTGTCGCTATAGCCCAGCGGGCCCAGGCGAAGGGTGGAGAGGCCGCTGAAGGGGTTGTCCGGGAGGTCCTCCCGCATGCCGACGAACAGAACGATGTCCGTACCCACCAGGCGCCTCGCCACAAAACCGATGACTGCCTGGCTGCTGGGATCCAGCTGGTCAGCGTCGTCGAGCACGACGATGGTCCGCGAGGATGAACGCTGGTGGAGGCCGTTGAGCAGCATGCTGGAAACTGCCGGTACGCTCATGGCCCCGGTGGTGTCCCGCAGCAGCTCGTCAGCGATCCGGTTCAGGACCGGATCGTCCATGTCGTTCAACAGCGCAGTCAGCCCTGACAAGGGCCAGTCCGATTCGGCCGCGGTGGCGGACAGGAAGACGGTGCGGTAATCGGAGAGCATGGGGATCGCGGACAGAAGGGCGGTTTTTCCCGTGCCTTTGCGGCCAATCACCGCCAGTGCGGTGTCCTTGGGCCCGCGGATAACCGACAGGATGCGGTCCAGTTCTTTGCTTCGGCCGATAAGTGGCATGGAGTCCCCATTCGTCGAAGAAGGAGACCGCATTCTTGCACTGCCGGATCATGTCGCAGCAGTCCGCTCCCCAGTGCGGATTCTGCCGGTACCTGTGAATATAGCGCCGCAACCAGCAGGGGCACCACAACGTTCCCGCTGGATTCCATCAAGATTGGCGCCTGCACTTGATCAAGGGCCTCCGTGGGGTACTTGCCCCATCCCGGAGGCATGGCCCCCCTGCCCTCCGATTCCCGCTCCAGGGCAATCCCCTATACCTAACGGAATCCGAAAACCCAGAGCCCCTTACTTGCCTAACAGGGGGTGAACGGTAGGTAAAAAGCGAGTACCTACTACTCGTGATACCCGCATTAGGTAGGGGATAGTCTTCCTGAAACGGCCAGAGGATTGGCGATGGGTTGCTGGGGGACAGCGACCAGACCATGACCGGATTAAGCGTTGGTGCCGCTGCCGAAGGGCCGGCGGCATTGTCAAGAATCCGAACTGTCATGAAGTGGTGAGGCAATTGTCGATTTCGCCCCAACTTCCAGCTCTGTTTTCCGAGCCGGGACTGTTATCTCCGCAAGCATCGATCAGCGTGATCATCCCTACGTTGAACGAAGAAAAGAACATACCCTGGGTTCTGCGCAGAATGCCATCCTACGTCGATGAGGTGATCATCGTGGACGGCCGCTCGCAGGACAACACAGTTGAAGTGGCGAAGGCAGTCCGTGCCGACGTGGTGGTGGTCAACGAAACCCGGAAAGGAAAGGGCGTAGCCCTTCGCTCCGGCTTTGCAGCGGCCTCGGGCGACATCATCGTGATGCTGGACGCGGACGGGAGCATGGATCCGCGGGAAATCGGCTGGTTCGTTGCGCCGCTCCAGCACGACTTCGATTTCGTCAAAGGCTCCCGGCACGTAACCGGCGGCGGGTCCGAAGACCTCACCCGTTTGCGGAAGGCCGGCAACAGGGCCTTGACCGGACTCGCCAATGCTGTTCTGCACAGCAACTATTCAGACCTTTGCTACGGCTACATCGCCTTCCGGCGGGAATGCCTGGAGGTGCTGGAACTGCAGTCCGACGGCTTCGAAATCGAGACCGAACTCATTGTCCGGGCTGCCAAGGCGGGCCTGCGGATCGCGGAGGTCCCCAGCCTGGAGCTGGACCGGATCTCGGGAGCATCCAACCTCCAGACGTTCCGCGACGGGTGGCGGGTCCTGCACACGCTGGCCCGCGAATGCACCGTTTGGGAAGCCCCAACCGCGGGTGCCCGCCCGGAGGCCCTCCGCCGCGTGAAGTACACCTATTCAAATGTCCGCTTCCCGCGGCTTCCGGTGGATCCGCACAGCGTCCTCACGCCGGTGGTGAGCCAGCATGCTTGACCGCATGAAGCCCCTGTCCGTGACAGTAGTGATCTGCGCCTACACCTCGGAACGGTGGGGCATGCTGCTGGACGTCATCGAATCCGTCCGCAACCAGACCCTCACCCCTGACCAGGTGCTGGTTGTCATCGACCACAACCAGGACCTGCACGAAAGGCTCGTCGAGATCGTCGACGACGTCACCATCGTGGAAAGCACCGGACTCCCCGGCCTGTCAGGCGCCCGTAACACGGGTGTCGGTCTCGCTGAGTCGGACATCGTTGCGTTCCTTGATGACGACGCCGAGGCGGCACCGGACTGGCTTGAACGCCTGGTGGCGATGTATGACGATCCCGACGTCCTGGCCGTGGGCGGGAAGGTTGTTCCACTGTGGGAAACCGGCAGGCCCGGTTACTTCGGGGAGGAACTGGACTGGATTGTGGGATGCAGCCACCGCGGGTTGCCCCGCGTGGCCTCGGAAGTCCGGAACGTCATCGGCGCCAACATGTCGTTCAGGCTTGAGGTGCTGCGCCAAGTGGGTGGTTTCAACCAGGCCCTTGGCCGAAAGGGCACTTTGCCGCTCGGCTGCGAGGAGACCGAGATTTGCATCCGGTCAACCATGGGAGCGCCTGGCGCCCGCATCGTTTATGAACCCGCGGCCCTGGTCAGGCACCATGTACCGGCCGAAAGGGGCAGCGTGCGCTACATGCTCTCAAGGTCCTGGTCGGAGGGAATTTCCAAAGCGCAGGTCAGCCACATCGTCGGGCAGAAGAGGGCACTTGGGCCCGAACGAAGGTATGTCCGCAGCACGTTGCCGCGTGCGGTGTTCTCCGGAATCCGCGATTGGAGCCGCGGCGCGAACCCCCAGGGACTGGGCCGGGCAGGATCCGTCCTCGCCGTACTGGCCTTCACCTCCGCCGGCTACATCCGTGGACGCCGGATTGCCCACGGGTCAACGACTCAGCTGGCTGAGCTTGAGCTCCAGGGCGCACCGTGGCGGCAGGTCCAGTGACACCCGGATAGGGATCCTCAGCCGCAAGGGCCTGGGTACGGTGGAGAACCGGACCCAGGCCCTTCGGCGTTGTGTGCAGCCGTCCGTTGTTCCGCAGGGAAAGCCAAGTGAATGAAGCCGTGCAGGGGGCTCTTAGCCGGCCATCTGGCGCCAGTAACGCAGCCCGCCTTCGGTGGACCCGTCGTCGGCAACGTTTATGACGGCGTAAGGGAACGCCGTGCGGTCTGCCTGGTCGGGCCCGAAGCCGCGGACATCGGAGGACCAGGTCCCGGTGTTGATGTAGCGGGTTGGCGAAGCCTCGAGCGTCGATTCGAGGGCACGGTGCGTATGGGCTGAGGCATACCAGGCCACGCCGGAGCGGTACGTTTCCAGGATCCCTGCGACCCTGGCGGCCGCTGCGGGGGGCTGGTCGCCGCCATGGATGTTGCGCCCGGCGGCAGCAAGCACCATGCGGGTGGCCGTTAGGGGCAGTGCTGACACGGACCGGAAACGGGAGAGGCGCGCGAGTTCCCGCACTGCCGTCCCGTCGAGTGTGAGCCGCGACGATTCGGTCTGCAGCAGCTCGTCGTACTCGGGCCTCCGGACCCGGCGTTCCGCCCGTTCCGAGGCCACGCAGGCCCGGGCCACGGCTCCGGCACGGCTAAGCCGCGATGCCGTAGGATCCGCATGCCAGGCCGCCAGTGGCGGCAGGTCCAGCTCGTCCGTGCCATTGACGGCGGTGCGGAGCACTTCGGGTATCCGGTGCAGCGCATGATGGAGGTGCCCGTGTTCGGCCACGAGCACGCCTGGGACGTAAAGGAGCCAAGGGTGCACGCTGACGCGGGTGGGATCACCTGGGGACAGCAGCGCTGACAGCCGCGCGGCCACCGGGGGCCGCGCCAGCTCCACGTCGTGGTTGCCGCAGACGAAATGCAGCCGGACGCCGGCTGCAGCGCATGCCTGCAGCGCCCCCAGCGTTTCGGAATGGTGCTTGAGGATGGACTCAAGCCTTGCGAGGCTCTGCGCCTCGTCCAGCCTGACGAGCTCAAACGTGTCACCAAGGAAGATGACGTGCTGCTCCAGGCCTGGTGGTTGGGTTTCGTGCACCTCGCGGCGGAGGAACTCCGGCAGGACTTTCCCCGGGTGCCGGGGATCGCTGTCCGACACGTCCAGATGCAGATCGCTGAGGAGTACCCATCGCGCCGCGTGGTTCACGTCAGCAGCCCCAGGACACGCGGGAAAAGGAGGATAACCAACAGCAGCCACATGGCGCCGACTGCGATCCTGATGTTCACGGCGCGGCTGAAGAGCCGCAGGCTTGCCGGCTGTCCGGACGCTGACCCGGTATGACGGACCTCCAGCCCGATAAGGGTAACCAGCAGAACGGCAGCGGCAACCAGTCCGGCGATATCGATCATGACGCGGCCTCCTGCCGTGCGCGTGCAAGGCACGCAAGGATGGTTATGGCACCCATGGTGACGACACAGGCCTGCCAGGACCAGACGGAGAGGTAGAACATCGCCGTGGATACCGCGGTGAGGCTGGCAAGGCCGAGTGCCAGGACAAGCAGTGCGCCGAGGCCGAAGTCGCTGACCCGCATGAGCCTGGTGAGTGCCTGTCCCGGGAGCAGGACGAGCACAAGGAGTGCGGCGACTGCCTGGATCGGTGTTGGCAGCCCAAGGAGGGACACCACGGAGAGGACCACGGCCGTGAGCGCGATCGCCATGGTGGGCCGGCTTATAGTACGGGCGTTCATGGCGCCACCCGGTACACTCGGGCGTCGCTGTTGCTGAAGGCGAGATCTACGCCGTCTTGTGCCTTGAGCCAATTTTCCAGCTCCTCGAAACTGTGTGGGGTGGTTTGGCCTTGCAAGACAAGGCTCGATTCCGCGGAGGTCATGAGCAGCAGGTAGCCACCTCCGGGGTTGTGCTTGGCGTAGCGGTAGACGAGCGGGCCGCACGTTGCCGCCGACAGGCTGGAGGGACAAAGGTCCTCGATGGTCCGGTACCGGTGGTCAAGGTAGTCCTGGCTGCGCCAAGGCGTTGGATGGGCTGCCGAGATGATCGCGGAGCCGGGCGGCGCGAGATTGTCCACGGCTTGGACAGCGGCGATCTCATCGTCCGCGAACACGTCGTACTGTGCGTTGCCGAACCTGCCGGTCACTGTCATCACGGCGAGCAGGACACAGGCCGGCACCAGGACCACCGCGTTGCGGGACGAAAGACGGACGCCGCCCGTGGTGGGGAGCAGGACTGAGCTCGCCTGCACGGCAATGAAGGGCAGTGCAAACAGCGAGACGCGGATGAGCATTTCCCCGCCGTAGGCCTGCACGGGAAAGAGCAGTAGGGGAGTGACAGCCAGGAGGACCACCCGGATATCAAGGCGTCCCCGGCGCCAGTCGCGGACCGATCCAATCGCGGCGAGGACCCAGAGAATAAGGGTGAGCGCCATCCGGATCTGGACCACCAGCACATGTCCCGCTGAACCCGTCGTGCGGTCCACGAGGTTCGCTTGGATGGCGGTCTGCAGTCCTGCATCCGCCAGGGGCGGGTGACCGGAAAGGTAGGCGCTTGCCGGATAGACGAGCCACAGCACCAGGAGGATGCCGGTAATGAGCGGCAGCCTGCCGGGCCACACCCGCCCGCTGAGGGTGAGCGCGGTGACGGCGATCAGTACCAGGAACGGCGTCAGTTGGTGGCTTGCGCATATGACGGCGGTCAGGAGGAGGGTAACCACGAGGGCGCCGACCCGGTGCCCCGGACGATCATCGGCCGGCGTCCTCGCCAGCCACCATGATTTGAGGGCGGCCCGCTTGAAGCCGGGGAAAGCAGGAGCCTTGGCGGCAAGGGGGCCCATGAGGAGCACGATTACCACCAGGTACAGGAAGAAACCGAAGGCCTGGGGAGACAGATAGTCCTGGTCCTGCCAGTTGCCGAGGCAAAAGATCCAAAGCACCAGCCACTGCCGGCGCGGATCCTTTGTCAGGTAGCGGGTCAGCACGCCCACGGCGGCGAGCCACAAGCCCATGTTGAACACCGGTGCCCACAGGGCGAGGGTCACTGGGTCGATACCGGTTGCCCGGAGCACCGTTGCAAGGAGCGCAAAGAAGCCTGGCCAGTTGAAGTACGCATCGATGTTCGGATCGACTTCGCCGGAAGTTGAAAGAGCGTCGGCGATGCCAAGGTGGCGGAAAGCAACCTCCCCGCGGGGGATATCCGTGATGAACGCGGCAGCGCCGAAGAGCATCAGCACGAGGACTGCGATGAGCCACAGCATGACTGGCCGGCGCGCGGGCCCGGTGGCATCTCCCCGCAGCGCCACGACAAAGGCGACGTTGAGGATAAGAACGCCCACCCAGAAGGGGTAGGGGAGTACAGCCACAAGCCCAAGGTCGCTGCGGACGGGTACTGCCACCGTGGCGGCACTGCCCACTGCCAGAGCCAGTGAGACGGCGCCTGCTACGGCGCACCAGATGTCACGGGCATGCCACGGGTGTGATCGGATCCGGCTCGGTTGCTTCAGCGTGCTGGTCATGACGCCTCCTTTTTGGCGCGGCGGAGAATTGCGAGCAGTCGGAGGCCCACCGCGACGGCCCCGACGTAAAGCACCACCATCCACGCAAGGGCCATGGCGCTTGAGCCGCTCTCAGCGGCCCACAGAGCCGAGACGCAGAGCGCGGTTCCGAGCACTACGCCGACCACGATGGCTTCTGTGTAGAGTCCCAGGACGCGGCAGACGGAGTTGTAGGCCTGCAACACTGCGTAGGCCACGAGTCCGGCAGCCAACAGCCGCAGTGCGACGGTGGACGCGTTTGCGTACCTGTCTCCGAGCAGGTGGAGAAGCGGGTGGGCGAAGACAATCAGTACGACGGCGGCCAAGCTTCCTATGACAAGCGACCACCGGAAGCTGGTCCAGGTAGTGGTGGCCAGGCGGTCCGGGTCCCGCACTCCCTCGGAGAATTGGACGATGCCAATCAGCATTGGTGCGGTGTACGCGGCCCAGGCCATCATCCATGCCGGGTACCAGTAAGCCGCGACCTCGGGCGATACCAGGTGCGCGAGCAGGAGCGGCAGTACCAGCCCGGGGGCGCGCTCGGTGAGGGTAAGGAGCTGGTTTGGTATTCCCAGCATCAGCAGCGGCCTGTGGCGTGCCGGGTGCAGGGTGGGGCGCGGCCGGTATCCGACCAATTTCCGCAGCTGGATGGCGCCGATCATGCATGACACGGCCGACCCCAGGGTCCAGCAGGCCAGCAGGACGTCAGCGGAGGCTCCGTGGGCCTGCCAGGCGACCAGGGCTGTGGCCGCGAGGGAAGCCACACCGCCCACCGTGTACCGCATGGTCGCACTGCCGCCGCGCCCCAGTGCTACGAGCGCCTGGTCCAGTACCGTGCACATGGTTCCGGCGACGGCGGCCACGATGAAGGTCAGCCAGAAGAGGACCGAGAGTGAGGCCGAGTCGGGCGCCACAAAGGTCTCCAGCACGAGGTAGCCGAGGGCCAGGACCGTGCCGGCTATTCCCACAATGCCAAAGGCCGCGTCCAATACCCGGGCGGGCGGCTCCCCGCGCCCCACCGACACGATGACGGCTGAACCGGTGCCCAGCACTGCCAGTTGGGTGCAGATCATCACCGCCGACACGGCGGCCGTGGTGAGCCCCACCTCACGGTCAAACGTGGCGTGCGCGGCCAGGATCCAAAATGCGAAGCCGGTACCGGTTTGCGCCGCCTTGGCGATGACCAGGCCGATGGAGCTGCGCAGGGGAGAGTGCCGCCGGACGGCGGATGAAGCCTCCGATGGGGCAATCTCCCGCTCAGCCGTCACGACCTAAACCCCTAGCCATTCCCGCGTAGTTGTACCAGCAGAAGGCAACGTAATAGCGCACCCATTGAGGCTGGCCGGCGGCGAGGCTCAGTACGCTCCCGCGGGCTGCCGCCGCTGCGGGCAGCAGTGCCAGTCGTGCACCGCGCCAGCCGTGCTTGCGGACCATGCGTCCCAGGCCCGTGCCGTCCATGAGGAACTGGTCGAGCGCGAAGTCGAAGTCGTCCGCGGCAAATCTGTGTTCAACGAAGACCCGCTGCGACACGCCAGTTTTCATTCCCGACTGCCTCATGCGCCACCGCAGTTCGATGTCCTCCCCGGACTTAAAGGAATCGTCGAAGCCGAGGTTCAGCATCAGATTCCGGTCCACCAGTGTCGCCACGAGCCCGAACCAGTTGCGGCTGCGGCCCGTGCGGTGGTGGTGCGCCAGGGCCTGCCCCCAGTAGCCCGGGCCGGCAACGCTTTCCAGGCCCGCCTGGAGGGCGTCATACCCGTCCTCCACGAACTCGATCAGCAGGTCCGCCACACCGGTCGCTCCGAACACGACGTCCGCGTCCACGAGAAGGACCCAACGAGTGGTGCTGCTGCGGACCCCGAGTGTCCGGGCCCAGGGAAGGCCCCGGCCTTCATCACTCAGCACCCGGGCGCCCGCCTCACGGGCGATCTCGACAGTTCGGTCGGTGGACAGGCCGTCCACCACGATAATCTCGGCTACACCGGACTGGCGCAGGGCTTCCAGGCAGCCTGGGAGTAGATGCTCCGCATTGCGGGCCGGAACAACCGCCGTTACGTCTGCTGTGCTGTGGGCCACCGTCCTACCCCTTTCAGACGTGCTCGTCGAGGACTGAGGGCAACAGCTCCTCAAGATGCCGAACAATGTCGTCCGACGCCTGGTCCGCGGAGTATGCGGCCGGTACCTGCAAGAGATGGCAGGGACGCCCGTCCAGCGCCTTGTTAAGCACGAGCCCCTTGGCTGCGAAATGCTCCCGCCACGGGACCACGGACGTGGCCGCCAGGCCCGTCACCACCCGCTGCGAGAAGCCGGCCATCTCGATGTGGAAGTTGCCCATCATCCGGTCAACCATCCAGTCGCTCGTCCGCTCAAGGATCCTGGACCGTGCGCCGTCGTAGCGTTCGATATAGATCGAGGCTGCCAGTGGGGCCTTGGTGGTGACTTCCCGTCCCGGGAATGCGGCCTCGGGGGTGACCATCCGGTGCTCCGGCGACCACCGCCGGGAGAAGTCTGCCAGCCGCGGGTAACGGATAACGAAGGGGTGCACCACCGTGGTCAGCCGGCCGACGGGTCCCGAGAACCTTGAAGGAACGAGGGGTTTCCGTGCGCCCTCAAAAAGGTGCGGGTAGATGGCCCGGTGATGCGGTTTGATGAACATCGGCTTCGCATAGCCGAGCAGCGTGGCGTCCTCAGCGAGGAATGCCCAGTCGTCTCCCATGAACGACCATCCCTCGCGCCGCATCAGTTTCGCGGCGGTACTCGTCTTGCCGGTACCTCCTGCCGCGGGAAGTGCGATCGCGTGGCCACGGTACGCCATGGTTGCTGCGTGGATCATTGCAGCTCCGCGGGCCACCATGGCGGCGTCCAGGACGGGCACCACGGTGGTCAGGAGTTCACCAGGTCCGTGGATCCGCCAGTGGTCTGCGTCCCTGACCACCTGGACCCGGTCGGCCTGGAACCTGACGCTGTTGTCCGTGTATGCCAGTTCGTGCTCAACATGGCCGGCATCCGGCATCGGCTCCGGTTGGTCGTCAACGACGATCTCGGCCTGCCCTTCCTTATCGGAGGCGAAACATGCCAGCATGCTCTGAAGCTGCTTCGCCGCCGGTGCCGTCGCGTCCACGTTGATCGTGACGCGGCCATGAATGTCGAAGTGCAGTGCCTTCGCTCGCCTGTTGCTCATGGTCCTCCCCTGTCTGATTGGTGTCAGCCGTGGTTTCCGTACCTGGGTTCAAGCCCGCCAGTGCCCCTATGCGGATTCGAAAACCCCGGCGTGTGACTCCGCCGGCAGAATCGAGCGTAGGGTAGGTCCGCTACGTAAACACCGGTAGTAGGTACTCGCTTTTGCACCGGGCCCTACGTGGGGAAATTCGCGGTTACGCAGGCAATAGGGGTGGAGGGACAGCGCCCTGGGCCGTGTTAGGTACGTTAGGGGTTGGGGTCACCGGAGTACTGGGTATAGGGGGTACCTATTCCCAGTGATGAGTACGCTTCCGGGCAGCTCCTATAGGCGGGGACTGCCTGCAGCCGGGTAGACGCGGACCCAGTCAACACGCATCTCGCCAGGGCCATCGGCGGTGACATTATCGGGGAACCAGTCCAATTGAAGTGTCTGGTGCATCGAACCAGGAGGCTGGTGCGCGGGATCGCGGTCTTCAAACCACTTCACGCCGTCGATGTAGCCCACGATGGCGTCGGGAGTCCAGTCGACCGCATAGTTGTGGAACTGGGTCAGGTCCAGGGCCCTGGAGACGGACGTCTTCGAGTTTGAGCACCCGTAGTGGTGGAAGAAGTTGATCAGCCCCCAGTTGCCCGTGGTCTCCATGTAGTCGACTTCGCCGTCACACGGCCAGTTCCCACTGTCCGGCCACAGGATCGACACCATGTGGTAGGCATCGTCGCCGGAACCGGCGGCCCGGACCTCCCAGCGGCCGTACCTCTGTTTGCCAAACTTGGCGCTTATGCCGGCGGAAACGCCGTCCGGGGTTCCGGTGATGACCATTTGGGAACCATCAACCGTGGCCTGCCGGGGACTGCGGATGCCATTCCCCGCATGGCCGGAACTATCGTAGACAGACCACTTCGAAGAGTCCGGTGCGCCGGTGTAGTTGAACTCATCGCCGGCAATCGGGGCACCCCAGGCCAGCATCGCGGCGGCAGAGTCGGCCACTGGCGTAACGGCCCCCGGCATGGCTGATGCCGGATCGGAGCCTTGGTCCGCCCCGTTGGCTGCCGGCTGTGCAGGAGGTGAAGAGCAGCCGGACAAGAACATTGCCGCCACGCAGATGGCGATCAACTGTCGACGCATACGTCAGATGATAGGGCCCCGGCTGTACGGTGCCTATGGGAGTTGTCTCCACCGGGCCGCCCCCGTTTTCCACATAGCCGCATTGACCAGCCCCCTCCCGCATCCGCGCTGGCTAGCCTTGGGTCAAGCGTGAATCGCCTATCGGGTCCAAATGCACTAAGATATTGAAGTCTGTGCTGCGTCCTGCCTCCGTTCCGGTGGCCGGGCATCGCGCGGAATCGCAAATGAACCTCCTGTTACGGAAATGCCGTAACCGCTTAGCCCAAAGGAGGTGGGTTCACATATGCGTCCTTACGAATTGATGGTAATCATCGACCCCGAGGTCGAAGAGCGTACCGTTGAGCCGTCGCTTCAGAAGTTCCTGAACGTCATCACCAACGATGGTGGAACCATCGAGAAGGTTGACATCTGGGGCCGTCGCCGCCTGGCTTACGACATCAAGAAGAAGTCCGAAGGTATCTACGCCGTGGTGAACTTCACCGCCAAGCCTGAGACCGCCAAGGAACTTGACCGCCAGCTGTCTCTTAACGAGACCATCATGCGCACCAAGATCACCCGCCCCGAAGAGCAGAAGGTTGTTGCTGAGTAATTCAGCACCATTCTTCATTCTTTACCCCGCAGGAAACGCACTCTTCACACAGGATCGAACAAGGAGGCAGTAGATGGCAGGCGAGACCACCATTACGGTCATCGGTAATCTCACCAATGACCCGGAATTGCGGTTCACACCGTCAGGTTCGGCAGTAGCGAACTTCACCATCGCTTCCACCCCCCGCACCTTTGATCGCCAGTCCAACGAGTGGAAGGACGGGGAAACCCTGTTCCTCCGCGCCGCTGTTTGGCGTGAAGCAGCCGAGAACGTCGCCGAGTCCCTGACCAAGGGCATGCGCGTCATCGTTACCGGCCGCCTGAAGAGCCGCTCCTACGAAACAAAAGAAGGCGAAAAGCGCACCGTTATCGAGCTTGAGGTCGACGAAATCGGCCCCAGCCTGCGCTACGCCAATGCCAAGGTCAACCGTACCCAGCGCTCCGGCGGACAGGGTGGCGGCGGCTTCGGTGGCGGCAACAGCGGCGGTGGCTTCGGAGGCGGCAACTCTGGTGGAAACCAGGGCGGCAACTCCGGTGGAGGCTGGGGCGGCGGCAACCAGCAGGCTGCACAGGACGATCCCTGGGCCACGCCCGGTGTGTCCAATGCAGGCGGCTGGGGCAACGGCCCCGATTCCGAACCTCCCTTCTAAAACCTAAACAACGGCCCGGCGCTGGGGCTGCCAAGGTGCGTAATGCACCCGGGCACTGCCGCCGTCGGACCACCACCATCCCGTGGATCAATATCCACGGGCTCCCTAGAATAGGAGCTCCACGATGGCTAAGGCTGAACTCCGTAAGCCCAAACCAAAGTCCAACCCCTTGAAGGCCGCTGACATCACTGTCATCGACTACAAGGACGTAGCATTGCTGCGCAAGTTCATCTCCGACCGCGGCAAGATCCGCGCCCGTCGCGTCACTGGCGTCACGGTGCAGGAACAGCGCAAGATCGCCCAGGCAATCAAGAACGCCCGCGAAGTTGCTCTGCTGCCTTACTCCGGCGCTGGCCGCGGCTAAGGAAGGGATTAACTAACATGGCAAAGCTCATTCTGACCCACGAAGTCACCGGTCTCGGTGCTGCTGGCGATGTTGTCGAGGTCAAGGACGGTTACGCACGTAACTACCTGCTGCCCCGCAACTTCGCCCTGACCTGGTCGAAGGGTGGCGAGAAGCAGGTTGAGTCCATCAAGGCTGCCCGTGCCGCCCGCGAGCACGCTTCCCTGGAAGATGCTCAGAAGCAGGCCGCTGCACTGTCCGCCAAGCCGGTCAAGCTGGTCGTCAAGGCTGGCGAGTCCGGCCGCCTGTTCGGCACCGTCAAGCAGGGCGACGTTGCTGACGCTGTTGAGGCCGCAGGCCTTGGCAAGATCGACAAGCGCAAGGTTGAACTGCCCGCCCACATCAAGTCGGTCGGCACCTACCAGGCCAACGTCCGCCTCCACGCTGACGTTGCCGCTGTGATCGAACTGGACGTGGTGGCAGGAAAGTAATTTCCCCACCCCACGTCAAGACAGACCCCCGCTGCCGGAATCCGGCGGCGGGGGTCTTTCGTATATTCGGCTCCGGGCGGCTGCCGCCTTCCTCCGCCTGCCTCCGCCTGCGTTCGGGAATACTTCACTACTGCGACGGGTTCATAGGTATAGATGCAAACGCATGTATGATGGATTGAACGAACACCAGGAGAATGCCATGGAAACCCGCCGCATCACCGTCCTTTCGGCAGGACTCGGCGTACCGTCGTCGAGCCGGCTGCTGGCTGACCAGCTTTCGGCCGCCGCCACCCGGGAGCTCGAAGCAGCCGGGTATGAGGTGGCCGTGGACGTCGTCGAGCTCCGCGACCTGGCCGTCGATATTGCCAACAACTTCGTCACCGGCTATGCAGCGCCGCGGTTGGCGGAAGTCATTGCGGGTGTTGAGGCATCCGATGGGATCATTGCCGTCACTCCCGTCTTCAGCGCCTCCTTCAGCGGACTCTTCAAGTCCTTTATCGACGTCCTTGATCCCAAGTCTCTTGACGGCAAGGCTGTCCTGGTGGGCGCGACCGGTGGGACAGACCGGCACCAAATGGTCCTGGACTACGCAATGCGGCCACTGTTCAGCTACCTGCGGGCCCGCATGGCGCCCACCGGAGTTTTTGCAGGTCCACAGGACTGGGGAACCGCAGACGAGGGTGGGGCCTCCCTCGCGGCCCGGATCGACCGCGCGGCCGGGGAATTCACCCGCCTGCTTGAAGGGCCGCAACCGGGCCGGAAGGACGTCCCGCTGGAGTCCCTGCCATTCGAACAGCTGCTGGCGGGTATTTCCGGCAACGCCTGAAACACCGGAGCCTGCTGACGGGCTGGGATTCCAGCGGTTAGGGGCTGCTCCGGCTGGGGTTTAGGGGGCACACCGGGGTTGTTATTTGCTGCCGCCACCGCGAACACTGAACAAACTGGGGATTGGCGGAGTTTTCGACACCGGGGAGTGACGTTGATGGACCATCCAGTATTCAAGTCCGGCCAGCCAGCGCGAAATGTCGGCACGCTGTGGCGGTTTGCCAGGCGACGGAACTCCGGTCCGGGCGGTGCCAACCCGGCCCAAACGCGGAAACTGGGCTTGCAGGCCCTGCTGGCTGCCTTGCTCCTCGTTCTCGGGGGCGGGCTGGTGGTGCCGGTTGCCGCCTCTGCCGCTACGGGGGACGTGGGCGTTGAGGGGCCCTCACATTCAGGGACCGGGACGCCGACCGGCACCAAGCGGCAGACGAACTCGCTGTGGTTTAACGACGGCATCTGGTGGGGAAACCTCTGGGACTCGGGTAGTTCCAGTTTTCGAATCTTCCGCTTCAACGCTGCAACAAGTTCCTGGACAAGCACCGGCGTCGTGACCGAGTCCCGGTCGAACACGCATCACGACGTGCTGTGGGACGGGAAGACCCTGTACGTCGCCAGCTACCGTTTCGTGAACGACGGCTTGCCGGCCGAGCCAAACTTTCCGACCACCATGCGCCGCTACAGCTACAACGCCAGCACAAAGACCTATACGAGCCTGGGATCCACCCAGATCAACAATCAAAAGATTGAAACCCTGTCCATAGACAAGGACTCGACGGGCCGGGTGTGGGCCACGTGGCAGCAGGGTAACCGTATCTATCTGAACGTTACCGGGACGGATGGAGCGACGTGGGGGATGCCGTTCCCGCACCCCGCGTCGTTGAGCAATGTATCCGTGGACGATAACTCGGCCGTTATCGCCTACAGCGGGAACAAGCTGGGCGTCATGTGGAGCCGGCAGCTCGGCGACGCCAGCGACGGCATGTACTGGAGCTACCACACCGATGGAGCCTCGAACTCGTCCTGGAGCGCCCCGGTGGCGGCGGTGAAGGGGCAGCGCAGCGGTGATGACCACATGAACCTGAAGTGGCTGGACGCTTCAACCGACAAGGTTTTCGCTGCCATCAAGACATCCTTCACCTCAGCGTCCCAGCCGCTGATCCAATTGCTCGCCCTGAATACCTCGACATCGACATGGTCGGCCCATACGATCGCAACCGTGTCCGAGTGCCCGAACCGGGTGATCGTCCTGATTGATGAAAGCACCCAGAAGCTGCGGACCTTCGCTACCTATCCGAAACCAAGTGGAACGACGAACGCAGGTGTCTGCACCAGCACGGGCGGCGCGATCTACGAGAAGTCCACGCCGCTGGACACCATCAGTTTCACCACCACCAAGACGCCACGAATCGTCGACGCCGACCAGTACGTCCACAACGTGACCTCCACCAGGCAGAACGTCAACAGTTCCGGCCGCGGAACGGCCAACAGCGGCCTGTTGATCCTTGCCGACGTCAATGCCACCAGCCGGTACTGGCACTTTTACGACCCCAGCGGGGGTGGCGGCTCCGGCGCCGATACGACGGCACCGACAGTGACGGCAACGTCCCCGGCTTCCGGTGCCACCGGTGTGGCCGCCGCAGCCAACGTGACTGCGACCTTTTCCGAAGCAATGAACGCCTCGACGGTGACAGCAAGCAGCTTCACCTTGCAGGCGGGAACCTCGACGCCCGTAACGGCCGCTGTGTCCTATGACAGTGCCAGTAACGTGGCAACGCTGAATCCAAACGCGGACCTGGCGGCGGGAACGGTCTACACGGCTACCGTCAAGGGCGGCAGCAGCGGGGTTAAGGACAGTGCCGGCAACGCCCTGCCAGCGGACAAGACGTGGACATTCACCACTGCTCCGGCCTCGGGGGGCGGCGGAACGGCGCAGACCGTGACTCTCACCGCCACGGCCGACACCTACGTGTCGAGCGGGGCGGCGGGAACGAACTATGGAACTTCAACCATGCTGGGGGTTGATAACAGTCCGGTGGAAGTTGCATACCTGAAGTTCGACCTCACGCCCTACGCCGGCAAGACGATCCAAAGTGCCACATTGCAGCTGGTCAGTGCCGGGAGCGGCTCGACCGGCAAGCAGAACGTCAAGCTGGTGGCTGACGACGGCTGGACCGAGACCGGGGTGACCTACAACAGCCGCCCCGCGCTGGGAACCAGCATCGGAACCTTGGGGCCAACCGCGACCAACACCAGCTACAGCGTCCCGCTCACGCCTGCCGGATTGGCCGGTGACCTGGGAAGCCAGCTCTCGCTGGGGCTCGACACCACCAGCAGTGATGGCCTCGACCTCAATTCCAGGGAGGCGGGCGGCGCCGTAGCACCTAAGTTGGTCCTCACCCTGGGTTAGCCACCCTGGGCATAGCCCTTCAGGCAAGAGTCGGGGCCCGGCCGTCCAGGACGGCCGGGCCCCGACGCGCTGGGACGGGCCGCTAGTCGTCCAGCAGCGCGATGAACTCCCGTGCCTGCTTGAGTGAGATATCCGAATGCCGTGTCAGAGCGGTGGCTGCCGCCTCCGTCTCGCCGCTCCGGGCCAGCGTCCGGATCCGGCCGTAGATTTCGTCGTTAAGCATGTTGCTGCTTACTTCCCGGGTGACGTCACCCTTGCTCGCGATCGCCCGGTAGCGGTACGGGAACCGCTCTGGCTCGTCGTCGTCCTCCTCCGGGACCTGCATCGGCTCCTGGGCCCGGTAGGGCTGGGGGTGGGCCGCCATGGCGCCGACGGCGTCACGGGAGGCCCGCAGCCCCTCGCCGGTGGCCTCGTGGTAGAGCTTGATGGCGGCCATGGCCTGTCCCTGGGCTATCAGGGCATAGATCCGCCGGTGCTGGTCCTCGGACAAGCGTCCCGCGGCATCCCGCGCCGATTCCTGCGATGTTGCAGCGGGCTGGGCGGGGACTGTGCCGCGCGTTGCCTTACGCGTGCGGGAGGCACGGTACGCGAGTATGACCCCGGCGACGACTGCGAGCAGGATAAGGACCGGGACCACAAGGGATTCCATTTTCACGTGCCGTTCTCTGTTCTTCCTGGCCTTTGCCAGGTGCGGTCGTTTTGCTGGCTGGCCGCACGGATATATTCCTGCTGCTGGTTGTGTTGCTGGGCATTCTGGCTGGGGTGGGTAGCGGCGGCCAGGCGGTCGCGGGCGGCAGTGGCCGCCTGTACCTGGGCCGCGTAGTGGCGTGCCGACCGCTCGGCAAGCTCGCGCTGGTACTTTGCGGCCTCCGACAAGCCTGGATCGCGCGGCCGCAGCGCGGTGGCGACGCCCCACAGGAGGACCACCAAAACAATCGCCGGCAACAGCACCAGCAGGAGATCGCCCATACCTAGAGCCTAATCCAGATCAGGTTTATCCACAGCAATATTCACTGTTCCGCATACAGGGCCGCGGAGGCGGCAGTCAAACTCCCGGGCCGGAATATGAGGAGCGCCACGGACATGGGGCGCGGGTGCTTCCGAGGCCGTTCCGCACCTTCCATCCCTGCTGATCCCACTCAGTGCCTGTGGATGAAATTCCGTGGAAGAAATATTTACTCCACATGCTGGCGGCAGTCTTTCCGCAGGTCAAAGGCGTATACCGCGCGAAAAAAAGTTTGTATCCACAGACTTCCCCACAGGCTGTGCACAAGCTATGCCGCATACTGCACAGGTTATCCACAGGGTGAGCGGCAAGCTGGCTTTGCGGCGGGCGCCATGCCGGTTAGCGTAGCGGGGTACCTGTTCTCCGGGGCCGAAACAGGATCTCTGTTCCGGTCACCGGGACCCCATCCATGCAATATCCACATCTCTTTGTGGAAAAGCTGTGGATATTGGGGATAACTCCGGTCCGGAGCTGGTTTCCGGAACTCCGGCACGTGATTGTCAGGGCCTGCGGGTAGACCTGGACGGGTGGCGGATCCGGATATCGGAGCCCATGAACAGGATGGATCACCGGACTGCACACCCGGTACAAATGGAGGACGGCAGCTTTGTCAATCGCGCATCTGGACCCTGTCGAGGCAACCCGTGGAGCGGACGCGAGCCGGAAGCCGCCGCAGGACATCGCAGCCGAGCAGTCGGTCCTGGGCGGAATGATGCTGTCCAAGGATGCCATCGCGGATGTTGTCGAGATCCTCCGCGGCCAGGATTTTTACCGCCCCGCGCACGAGACCATCTATGAGGCCATCATCGACCTCTATGGGCGCGGCGAGCCCGCGGACGCCGTCACGGTGTCCGATGAACTGACCAAGCGGGCCGAGATCAACAGGATCGGCGGCCCTGCCTACCTCCACGAGCTCATCCAGACCGTCCCCACCGCCGCCAACGCCGGCTATTACGCCGAGATCGTGGCCGAACGGGCGGTGCTTCGCCGCCTGGTCAACGCCGGCACCAAGATTGTCCAGCTGGGCTACGGTTCCGACGGCGAGGTGGAGGACCTGGTCAACCAGGCCCAGGCGGAGGTTTACGCCGTGGCCGAACGCCGCACCGCAGAGGATTACGTGGTGCTGAAGGACGTCATGGAGTCCACGGTGGACGAAATTGAGGCGTCCGGCCACCGCGGGGAGGGCATGACTGGTGTGCCCACAGGCTTCTACGAACTCGACGAGCTGACCCACGGGCTGCACCCAGGCCAGATGATCGTCATCGCCGCGCGCCCCGCCGTTGGTAAGTCAACGTTCGCCCTGGATTTCGCCCGGTCCGCCGCCATCAAGAACAACCTCTCCACGGTGATGTTCTCCCTGGAAATGGGCCGGAACGAGATCGCCATGCGCCTGTTGTCCGCCGAAGCCACCATTGGGCTCCAGGACCTCCGCAAGGGAACCATCAAGGACGAACAGTGGTCCAAGATCGCCACCACCATGGGCCGCATGAACGATGCCCCCTTGTTTATTGACGACAGCCCCAACATGTCCCTCATGGAAATCCGGGCCAAGTGCCGCCGCCTTAAGCAGCAGCACGACCTCAAGCTGGTGATTCTCGACTACCTGCAGCTGATGAGCTCGGGCAAGAAGGTGGAATCCCGCCAGCAGGAAGTTTCCGAGTTCTCCCGAGCGCTGAAGCTCCTCGCCAAGGAACTCCAGGTTCCCGTCATTGCCCTGTCCCAGCTGAACCGTGGATCGGAACAGCGCCAGGACAAGCGCCCCATGGTCTCGGACCTCCGCGAGTCCGGGTCCATCGAGCAGGATGCCGACATGGTGATCCTGCTCCACCGCGAAGATGTCTATGACAAGGAATCCCCCCGCGCCGGGGAGGCGGACATCCTGGTGGCCAAGCACCGTAACGGCCCCACCAAGGACATTGTGGTCGCCTTCCAGGGCCACTACTCCCGCTTCGCCAACATGGCGGGCGACGCTGGCGGCGGTGGCGGCTTCTAGGAGCCCTCTTCGCCGGCTCTGGACGCAGCTGTGCCGGCATGGCCTGCTGCGGCGAGCAGGTGGTTCGGCAGGCGGTTTCCGGGCGCCGTACCCCGGATTTCCAGGAGCTCGCGGGCGTGGGCGTGGAGCCGCTTGTCTTCCTCGCTGATCGGCACCCACGCCGGGACGGGCACTGAGTTTCCTTCGTCGTCGCGCGCCACCATGACGGTGAGGCAGTAGGTGGTGAGGTTCAGCTCCCGGCCTTTGGGGTCTCCGGAGCGGACGTGGACCGCGATGTGCATGCCCTTGGTCCCGGTGTAGACCAGGCGGGCCTCCACTTCCACCACGTGGCCGATCAGCAGGGGCCGGTAGAAGCGCACGCCGCCGGAGAAGACCGCCACGGTGTCCCTGCCGCAGTAGCGGGAAGCGCAAACGTAGGCTGCTTCGTCGATCCATTTCATGACAATGCCGCCGTGGACCTTCCCGCCCCAGTTCACGTCGGTAGGGGCGGCCATGAACCGCAGCGTCACGCGTTCGGCCGTCCCGGCGTCTGTATATTCCTGCCGGTTCATGGCTTCGACGATCTGTTCCCGGACCTTGATCCTGGCCAGGGCGTGGTCCCGCTGCTCGATTTCGGCGGGGGTGGAAGGCTCGAACTGCTGAACCGGGATCGGCTTGCCGTCCTCGCCGACCGCCACGAAGATCACCACGCACTGGCTCCGCATCGTGGCCGGGCCGCCTTTGGGGTCGCCGGAGGAGACCACGGTGTGGATGTGCATGGAGGAGCGGCCGGTGTAGACGATGGTGGCCTCGACTTCCACCATGTCGCCGCTGTTGACGGGGTCGGTGAAATGGATGTTTCCCACATAGGCGGTCACGCAGTAGGACTTGGCCCAGCCCACCGCGGCGGCGTAGGCGGCCTTGTCCACCCACTCGAGTACTGTGCCGGCATCCACCGAGCCGCTGTGGCCCACGTCGGTGGGGGCGGCCAGGAAGCGGAGGGTTACGGAGTTGGGACGGCCGGTCTCAGTCATGCTGCGATCCTACTGGCGGCCCCGGTTACCGGCCGGTTGGCGCTGCAACAATCGGATGCGCAGCTTAAAATCCGACGGCGGCAGGCACCTTGGGTGGCCTGCCGCCGTTCGTGGCGTGGGGAGGGGGCTACGCGAGGACTGCCAGCCGTGATTCCGGACGGCGGCCGAAGAGGGCGCGGTCCACGGACAGCCGGCCTGCTCCGGTAAGGGCCAGGGCGAAGGATGCCGCTGCCAGCAGGAGGACGAGTTCGTAGCCTCCGTTTGCCGCGAAGACACCGGCGGGGGCATGGACCAGGAACAGGGCGCCAAGCATGTCCACCACCAGCAGGGCGGCCACGACCCGTGTCAGGATTCCCAGGATCAGGGCAATGCCGCCTGCCAGTTCGAGGACGGCGATCGCGGGGGCCATGACGTCGGCGGCCGGAACGCCCATCTTGGCGAAGGAGGCCTGGGTGCCGGCGATGGTCCATTCATTGAACTTCTGCCAGCCGTGGGCTGCGAAGAGGAAGCCGAGGATGATGCGGAGGGCGGCGAGGGCAGTGGTGGTCAGTGCTGACTTGTTCATGGACACCACTGTTCCGGATAGATAGTTGAAGTGTCAACTAATGAGTCATACTTGTGGTCTTTGTCATGCCCCCAAGGATCCCGCGTACGGCCCGGATAGGCTGGCAACGTGCCCCAACAACCTGCCCTCGCCGCCGTCTCCGGCAGCCGCGGGCCTGCCCGTGAAATTCTCCGCCTTGCCATCCCCGCATTCGGGGCGCTGGTGGCTGAACCGCTGTTCCTGCTGGCCGACTCGGCGATCGTGGGGCACCTTGGTGTCGCCCAGCTCGCAGGCGTGGGGCTGGCATCTGCGGTGCTCCAGACCGCCGTGGGGCTCATGGTCTTCCTGGCTTACTCGACGACGCCGGCCGTGGCCCGGGCGATCGGCGACGGACAGCTCGGCAAGGCCCTGGCGGCGGGGCGCGACGGCGTGTGGCTGGCCACCCTCCTGGGCGTGCTGCTCGCTGCCGCCGGCTTCGCCTCGGCCGAACCACTGATCGACCTCCTGGGCGCTGAGGGCAGTGTCCGCACCTTCGCCATCGATTATTTCCGCTGGTCCATGCCCGGGCTGGTGGCCATGCTGCTGATATTCGCCGGCACCGGAGTCCTCCGCGGCCTGCAGGACACCCGTACCCCGCTGGTGGTGGCCACGGCCGGATTCGGCGTCAACGTCCTGCTGAACCTGTGGCTTGTCTACGGGCTGGACTTGTCGGTAACCGGTTCCGCGATCGGCACCAGCCTTGCCCAGTGGGCCATGGCCGGGGTCTACGTGGTGATGGTGCGCCGGAACGCCGTACGGCACGGCGTCAGCCTGCTTCCCAGCTGGCGGGGCATCCGGAGTATGACGCGCGTTGGCTCCTGGCTCATGCTGCGCACGCTTAGCCTGCGGGCCGCGATACTTGCCACGGTGCTGGTGGTAACTGCCCAGGGCGAGGTCAACCTCGCCGCCCACCAGCTGGCCATGACCATCTTTTCCTTCCTGGCGTTCGCTTTGGATGCCCTGGCCATCGCTGCGCAGGCGCTCATCGGCAAGGAACTCGGTGCCTCCAACGCCGGCAGGGCGCGCCTGCTGACCGGCACCATGATCAGGTGGGGCGCCGGGTTCGGCGTAGTGACGGGCCTGCTGCTGGCTGCGGTCGCCCCTTGGGTGGGGGGCCTGTTCACGACTGATCCCCGCGTGCAGTCAGTCCTCACCGTTGCGCTGTGGGTCCTGGCCGCCGGACAGCCCATCGCCGGTTACGTCTTTGTGCTCGATGGGGTGCTGATCGGTGCCGGGGACGCCCGCTACCTCGCCCTCGCCGGGCTGGTGAACATCGCCATCTACGTGCCGCTGCTGGCCTGGGTGGCACTCTCCGGTCCAAGCGGCGCCGCAGGGTTGGGATGGCTGTGGGCCGCTTTCGGCGTGGGATACATGGCCGCGAGGGCACTCACCCTGGGCGTGCGGGCCCGGTCCGACCGCTGGATGGTGCTGGGCTCCGCCTGAATGAGTGCAGGCGAGGTGCCTAACGGCGCCCGGTTCGACCTTCCAGCAGCCCCCACTAAACTGGACCGGTGACGCAACCTTCCATCCCCGCGGGCGCTGCCCAGGGAACTGCCCCCCGTAACGACCTCTGGAAGCCGGTCCTGCTGCGCTCGGCTGCTGCCCTCGTGTTCGGCGCCGTGACGGTGTTTTGGACGTCGCCTTCCGTGGAAGTCATGGGCTGGGCAGGCGGCCTCTATCTTTTGGCGACCGGCGTGCTTTCGCTCCGGAGTGTCCCGGCGGCGGGTTTCGCCCAGAATTCCGCCCCCGGCAAGCTGCTTTCCGCCGCCGGCGCCGTCCTGGCCGGGGCCGGTTTTGCGGTGGTCCTGCTGCACAGCGACCTCTTGTTCGCAGTCATCGCAGCCCTCGGACTGGGCGTGGCCGGTGTCCTTGAGCTTGCCTGCGGCCTGCAGCACAGGGGACGCCACGTGCTGTCCCGGGACTGGATTGCGTCTGGCATCATCGGGATCGGCACCGCCGTCCTGCTGCCGTTCTTCGTCAACCTCGGGGCCCACGCCCTGCTGGGTGTGGCCGGGGGAGGCGCCATTATTTCCGGCGTCCTGTGGGTCCTGTCCGGCCTGACCCTGCGGCACGATGCCCGCACCGGCGCAGGAAAGCCGTAAACTAGGAGGAGCGCCCTTCTACTTTCTGTAGAAAATCCGGGTGCAACACCGGAATTCGTAAACCAGGCGGACGTACGCCGCCTGCAGGGAGGAACCACTGTGGCTGACCAGCATCAAGGAAAACCGCGCAAGCTGCGGACCTCGGTGAAGGGGCCGCTGATGTTTTCGGCGTTCTGGGCCGTCGTCGCCTTCGTTGCAGTGCTGATCTTCGCCTCGGGGGGAAGTGCCCGGGCACCCCGCTTCGACCTCGCCTTCACGGCCGCCGGCATCGCCTTCATCGTGACCCTGGTCATCGCCGCGATGCTGTCCATGAGCTACAAAGAGAATGCCGAACACCTTGGCAAGGGATCGGGCGTCAACCTGAGTTCGGCGCCCAAGGCATCCCCCCACGGAGGTTCCGGCAGCCAGACCCCGCCGGCATCAGGCGACAGCACCGACGGCACGCCAGAGCGCTAGCGGCACACGAGCGCCCAAGCCAACAGGCGCTTGGAGGCGCTAATTCGCCGCCGCCTGCCTGGCCCGATAGGCGGCCACATGGGCCCGGTTGGCGCAGTTTCCGGTATCGCAATACCGCTTGGACCGGTTTCGGCTCAGGTCCAGCACGGCGGCATCGCAGTCCTCTGATTCGCAGGTGCGCATCCGGTCCATTTCCTTGCCGCGGATCACGTCTGCGAGGGCCATGGCTGCCTCGGTGCTCATCCGGTCTGCCAGGGGAGCGTCCGGTGCCGTGGCGTGAAGGTGCCAGTCCCAACCGTCGTGCTTCATCAGCTGGGGCAGCGCATTCGCATCCCGCAGCAGCCGGTTGACGGTGCCAACGGCCGCGTCCTCATCCGCCGTCCACACGCCCGTTAGTTCACGGCGCAGCTCCCGAACGCTTTCCAGTTCCGCCTCATCCCGGCTCCGGCCCCCCGAAAACCCCTCAGCGGCCAGGAAGGCGTCGAGGTCCTCGATGGTGGCCAGTCCCTCCCTGCCATTGGCAGACGTGTTGATGAGGTTCACCACCGTGCGCAGCGCCACTTCCGTGTCAGGGGCGAAAACCATGTTGACTCCTTACAGTGCCCGGGCGTAATGTCATGAGCATTACCCCACTTTACTCCTGACAGGAGGCGACGGTGCCTGCCGCCAAAAACCACCTTCCCACCACGGAAGTGCCCGCCGGGCGCCGCGGCTTCCTGGCATCCGGGCTGGGGATTGCGCTCTTCTCCTCCGCGGTCTTCGGCCTGTCCGGATCCTTTGCCAAGTCATTGCTGGAGACCGGCTGGTCGCCGGGAGCTGCCGTCACCGCCCGCCTGACGGGTGCGGCCCTGATCCTTGCGCTGCCAGCCGTATTCGCGCTCAGGGGCCGGTGGCATCAGCTGAGGGACAATTGGCTCACCATCGTGCTGTTCGGGCTCATTGGCGTGGCGGCCTGCCAGTTGTTCTACTTCAATGCCGTGGCACGGCTGTCCGTGGGCGTGGCACTCCTGCTGGAGTACTTGGCCCCGGTGATCATCGTCCTGTGGCTCTGGGCCGCGAGCCGCCGGCGCCCCCGGCTGCTGACCTCCGGCGGGACGCTGCTGTCCCTGGCCGGGCTGGTGCTGGTCCTTGACCTCACGGGAGCCGTCAAGGTGGATCTGGTGGGAGTTCTTTGGGGGATGGCGGCGGCCGTGTGCCTGGCCATCTACTTCTTCATCACCGCCAAGGAAAACGACACCCTCCCTCCCATCGTGCTGGCGTCAGGGGGACTGATGACTGGCGCTGCCGTGATGTGGCTCGCCGGGGCCACTGGCCTGCTGCCCATGGCCTTCAGCACCGCGGACACCACCCTTGGACCCTGGACCACCCCGTGGTGGGTCTCCCTTGCCGGGCTGGTGGTTCTGGCCACGGTACTTGCCTACACGTCGGGCATCATGGCCGCCAGGGCGCTCGGCTCAAAGGTCGCATCCTTCGTGTCGCTCACCGAGGTCCTGTTTGCCGTCCTGTGGGCGTGGCTGCTGCTTGGGGAACTCCCCGGCGCCATCCAGCTCCTCGGCGGAGTCCTGATTGTCAGCGGGGTCATCCTGGTCCGGCTTGACGAGCTTCGCGCCGCTGCCTCCGGCGACGGAACGGGGATGAATGTCCAGGGGTCGCCGCTGGAGCACGCGAACGACGTCGAGCCCGTCCCCTAGAGCGCGTGCCACCACAAAAAAGGGCAGGGACACCGACTGGTGTCCCTGCCCCCGCCAGGTGGCGGTAAAGCCTAGTGGGAGGCCTGGCTCTGCTCTTCGGCGTTGCGCTTGGCCTGCGAGCCGGCTTCCTTAAGCGCCTCGGCAACCTTGGTCAGCATCGCGGTGTGGGTACCGGACCATTCGTTGCGGAACTTGGTGGCGTCCGGACCTTCCCAGTTGGTGCTGCTCAGAACCTTCGTAAGAGTGGACTTCTGCGTCTCGATCTCGGACGCACCTGCCTGAAGCTTGCTGCCGAGCTGGCGAAGCTGCTCAACGTCTGCACCCCAAATAGCCATCAGTTTCTCCTTGTTAGGTGTGTGGATCCGAACCAGATCGGCATCCCCAGCGGCCCCCCGGCTCATCCGGAAGATCCATTGCCTAAAACCTATCCCGGCCCCCAAACAGTGTCGATGGGCAGCCCTGCCCATGCCGGGCTCCCCATGGACGCCGGGTGAAGACCATGAAAAAGGGTCGATCCCAGGCGTTGGAAGAGCCTAGCATGGCGTTATGTGCCGGAATATCCGAACCCTTCATAACTTCGAGCCGCATGCCACGTCCGAGGAAGTCCACGCCGCAGCGCTGCAGTACGTCCGCAAGATCAGCGGCAGCACCAAGCCGTCAAAGGCCAATCAAGAGGCCTTTGACGACGCCGTCCATGAGATCGCCCACATCACCCAGCACCTGCTGGAGTCCCTGGTAACGCAGGCGCCGCCCAAGGACAGGGACGCTGAAGCGGCCAAGGCCAAGGCCCGTGCCGCCGTGCGGTACGGTGCGGCCTGATCCCGCGGTGTAACCGCCGCGGCTACTTGCCGAAGCTGCGCAGCCGCAGCGAGTTGGCCACCACCAGGACCGAGCTGGCAGCCATCGCCGCGCCGGCGATCATCGGGTTGAGCAGCCCCAGTGCGGCCACCGGGATACCCACCGCGTTATAGAAAAACGCCCAGAACAGGTTGGTCTTGATGGTGCCCAGGGTCTTCCTGGACAGCTCAATGGCCTGCGCCACCTGGGCCAGGTCGTTGCCCATCACGGTCAGGTCCGCGGCCTCAATGGCCACATCCGTACCCGACCCCATCGCAATTCCCAGGTCGGCCTGTGCCAGCGCAGCAGCGTCGTTGACGCCGTCGCCGGCCATGGCCACGGTGGCACCGCCGGCCTGGAGCTTGCGCACTGCCTCGACTTTTCCTTCGGGCAGGACGCCGGCGTAGACATCCTCCGGAGCAATCCCGACGGCGGCAGCCACCCGGGCGGCCACAGCGGCGTTGTCCCCGGTCAGCAGGATAGGCCGCAGGCCCAATGCCTTCAACCGGCCGACGGCGGCCGCGGAACCTTCCTTGACCGTGTCCCGGAGACTGATGATTCCGGCGGCATTCCCGTCCACGGCGACGCAGATGGCCGTTGCCCCGCCCTGTTCAGCGGCTGCGAGCGTCGCCTGCTGGCCGGCGTCCAGGGTGATCCCGTTCTGCTCCAGCCAGCCGCTCCGCCCGGCCAGAACGGACCGGCCCTCCACGGTTCCGGACACTCCGCCGCCCGGGGCGGAACGGAACCCCAGCACGGATGGCAACTTGCCGGCGTCGTCCGTGGTGCCTGTGGACGGGGCCGCGGCAGCTGCTGCGATGGCGCGGGCCACCGGGTGCTCGGAGGCGGCCTCGACGGCGCCGGCAAGCCGAAGGACTTCATGGTCCTGGGAGCCGGGGAACGCTGCCGTGGCGTCCACGGCCAGGACGCCAGTGGTGACCGTGCCCGTCTTGTCCAGGAGGATGGTGTCCACGGTGCGGGTGTCCTCAAGAACCTGCGGGCCCTTGATCAGGATGCCCAGCTGGGCGCCCCGGCCTGAGCCGGTCAGCAGGCCCACGGGCGTGGCCAGGCCCAGTGCGCAGGGGCAGGCAATGACCAGGACGGCGACGGCGGCGGTGAATGCCCGCCGCAGGTGGTCCCCGTCCGCGGCGGGCCCGGCGAAGAGGAGCCAGAGTACGAAGGTCAGCACCGCCAGCGCAAGGACTACCGGCACGAAGACGCTGCTGATCCGGTCCGCGAGCCGCGCGATGGGCGCCTTCCCGGTCTGGGCCTGCGACACCAGCCGGGCCATCTGGGCAAGGGTGGTCTCAGAGCCCACCCGGGTAGCCTTGACCAGCAGCCGGCCGGACGTGTTGATGGTGGCACCCGTGACCCGGCTGTCGGGGCCAACCTCGACGGGGACTGATTCACCCGTGACCAGGGACGCGTCAACGGCCGAGGCGCCGTCGACCACCACGCCGTCAGTGGCAATCTTCTCTCCCGGCCGGACCACCAGGAGGTCGCCCAGCTGGAGCAGGTCGGCGGAAATCTTCTCCTCAGTGCCGTTGCGCAGGACCGTGGCATCCTTGGCGCCCAGGTTCAGCAGGGCCTTAAGGGCATCACCGGCCTTCTGCTTGGCATTGGCCTCCAGGTACCGGCCCAGGAGCAGGAAGGTGGTGACGACGGAGGCCACCTCGAAGTACAGGCCGCCCGTCATGCCCTCCATGCCCGGGTGTTCGGTCATCCGTGGGTCCGCCAGCAGCTGCCACGCCGAAAACAGGTAGGCGGCCGCCACCCCAAGCGATACCAGGGTGTCCATGGTGGACGCCAGGTGCCTTGCGTTGATGGCCGCCGCGCGGTGGAAGGGCCACGCCGCCCAGGTAACCACTGGAAGCGACAGCACCGCCGCCACCCACCCCCAGTTGGGGAACTGGAACGCCGGGACCATGCTGACCAGGAATACCGGGACGGTCAGGACGGCTGCCAGGATGAGCCGCGGGCGGAGCTCGTCGGCGGGAATGGCGGCAGGTTCAGTGGCCGTACTGTCGCCGCCCGTCGGCCGCTGCTGGCGCACCTTCGCCTGGTAGCCGGCCGCGTTGACAGTCTCCACCAGTTGCTCGTCGGTGATGCCTGCCGGGACCGTGACGTACGCGGATTCCAGCGGCAGGTTGACCGTTGCGGCCACGCCGTCGAGTTTTCCGAGTTTCTTTTCCACCCGGTTGACGCAGGACGCGCAGGTCATCCCTTCGATGTCGAGTTCGACGACGCGGGTGCCCGGTGGGTGGAGCAGTTCCTGGTGGCTCATGGTCAGCTTTCCGGTATTGGGAGGGTTATCAGGCTTCGTTGGCAACCACCAGGTAGCCTGCCTCGGCTACGGCTTCGCCGATTTCCGCTGGAGACAGTTCCTTGCCGGATGTGATGGTCACGGTGGAAATGCCGCCGGCATTCAGGTCCACGTTCACGGCTTCAACGCCTTCAAGGGCTTCGAGTTCTTCGCTGACGGCCGACACGCAGTGCCCGCAGGTCATGCCGGAAACGCTGACGGTCGTGGTGGTGGGGGCGGTAGTGCTCATGGCTTGCTCCTTCGTAGGGCCGGCGGTGGCCGGGTTGTGATGGTGGTGTCAGCGAAGCAGCCGGCCGATGGCGTCGGCAGCTTCCTTGACCTTGGCATCTATGGCTTCTGCGCGAACGTCGGGATCCGGTTCGGAAGCAGCCCCCACCACGCAGTGGCCGATGTGTTCCTCCACCAGTCCGAGGCTGACGGCGTGCAGGGCCTTGGTGACGGCGGCAACCTGGGTCAGGATGTCGATGCAGTATTTGTCCTCATCCACCATCCGGGCTATGCCCCGCACCTGGCCTTCGATGCGCTTCAGGCGGCGAAGGTAGGCATCCTTATTTCCGGTATATCCGTGCTCGGGGGGAGTGCCATCCTCGGAGGCGGGCCGTTCAGCGGCCGCGACAACGTCTTCGATAGCGTTCATGCAGACAACCTATACCCCCTAGGGGTATAGGCGCAAGTACCCCCTGGGGGTATAGGGTGGCGGGCCCATGTCCCGAACCGCCCAGGCACAAAAAAGCTCCGGAGTGCGTTATTGGGGGATACGCACTCCGGAGCAGATTTTGGGCAATTCCTGCTTCCACCTGGGTGGATCGGCCTTGCTTGAATCAGCTTAGTGGCTGGTACGGCGCGGCGCCAGCACCCTGAATAACTACTTTCGCTTTACTTAGCCGGACCCTAAAGGAGGGCGTTTTGCCCCACCGCACGACTCATGGCCGGTCCTCATGGGCGGGCATCCGGTAGGGAACCACCAGCACGGGCCGGCTTTGGTGGTGGCTGAGCCAGGTTCCCACGGAGCCGCTGAGGGCTTCCGAGAGGCGATGGGTAAATCCCCGTTCCGAAGTCCCCACAATGATCAGGGGCGCGTCCATTTCGGCGGCCAGTTGCCCCAGGGCGCGGGCAGGATCACCGGTGAGGGTGCGGAAGGACCATTCAGGCGGTCCGCCACCCGCCGGCAGTTCGTCAAGGGTGGACTGGACCTGTGCTTTCAGCTCCGCAGTCAGTGCCAGCATGTCGTCGTCCGCATTTGCATCCGGGTGCCGGGACAGGCGATGGGCGGAGCGGGCCGGATCCCATTCCACGAGGTAGCTGGCTTCATCCACATACGCGCAGACCAGGGGTGCCGCCAGCCGGGCAGCGAGGACGGCCGCCGTCTGGATGACCTCCGGGTGCTGTTTCGGCACGATGCCCACCAGCAGGGGAGCCCCGTCGAATTGTTCCCACGTCATGCTGCCCATTGTCCGGCAACCGAAGGCGGTGTGAACAGGTACATTGGCCCCGGATCTGCCGGGTTTGCCCGGGCCAGGTGCTAGGGGGCAGCCGGGGAAGCGGTGACCACGACGTTCTTGCCCCACGGGTCCTCGGTAAAGCAGCTGATAAGGACCAGGCGGTTGGGCACCATGTCCCAGACGGGGCTGTCCTTGAGGCCGGACTTCACGTAGGTGGTAACGCTGTCCACGTGGTAGCTGATGGTTCCGGCCGCAGTCTCAACATCAAACCGGTCACCAACGGCGGCCGCCGAGCTCAAATGGTTGAAGGGGGCATCCGCACCTTCCCAGCTGTGGCCTATGACGTAAGTGGTATTGCCGGATCCCTGGCCTGGAGTGCCGAAGGCCGAAAGCCAGTAGCCGTCCTTGGTGGCGGGTGGCTCGATGGTGCGGCTGGATTGGGCTTCGCCGTCCAGGTCCAGCGGATGGAGGGGCACGTCGAAGGCGGCGGCCGGGTAACGAATGTGGATCGGCTGGGCAGCCGGCGGCAGGACGGGTGCTTCCGGCGCTGGGGTCACCACTGGCTGGGGCTGGGCCGTCGCGGTTGCGGTTGCCTGCGGCATGCCGGTCTCCGCCATCGGGGCCGCTGCCCCGGCAGGCGCAGCGGCGGCGCGGACACCGGGAGCCGAAGTGGAGATGCCGGGGACCGTCAGCTCGGGTGCCTCATGGAAGAGGGGTGCGCCCGCCGTAAACGACAGGAAGGTGAGGACGCCGCAGCAAAGGATGGCCAGATCGCCCCTGTTCCACCGCTGCCAAGTGGCGATGCGTCGCCCGGGCGCTGCGTGCCGGCGTCGGTCCTGTGGCATGACACTTCCTCACGGGTGGTCGGTGGAAAGGAAGGAAGGCGCCCTGCCGGGCACTGGCAGGGCGCCTTCCTTGTCTGTAAGCCACCAGGGTGGCGGATTGTGGGCTAGCGGGTGATGTGCAGTGGACGTGGCCGACGGCGTAAACCCACGAGCGCTCCTGCGGCAGCCAGTGCTCCGAGGCCCGCAAGCCAGCCGGGTGTGCTGTCAGCCGCCACGGCTGTCTGGGCGTTGTAGCCCTGGTTGGTTCCCACACTGACGGGGGCTGCGGCGGGAGCAGCCTTAGGGGCTGCCTTGGGGGCGGCCGCCTGGGTCAAAGTCGCCGAGACGTTGGTGTTGTCGGTGCCTCCGCCGCCGCCGGTGTTGCCGCCGCCGTTGTTGGTTCCGCCGTTGCCGCCGCCGGTGTTGCCGCCGGCGTTGCCGCCGCCGTTGTTGGTTCCGCCGTTGCCGCCGCCGGTGTTGCCGCCGGTGTTGCCGCCGTTGTCGGTGCCTCCGCCGCCGGTGTTGCCGCCGTTGTCGGTGCCTCCGCCGCCGGTGTTGCCGCCGCCGTTGCCGTTGCCGTTGCCGCCGCCGTTGTTGGATCCGCCGTTGCCGTTGCCGCCGCCGTTGTTGGTTCCGCCGTTGCCGCCGCCGTTGTTGGTTCCGCCGTTGCCGCCGCCGCCGTTGCCGCCAGCGTTGCCGCCGCCGGTGTTGCCGCCGCCGTTGTTGGTTCCGCCGTTGCCGTTGCCGCCGCCGTTRTTGGATCCGCCGTTGCCGTTGCCGCCAGCGTTGCCGCCGCCGGTGTTGCCGCCGTTGTCGGTGCCTCCGCCGCCGGTGTCGGTGCCGCCTCCGCCGGTGTTGCCGCCGCCGTTGGATCCGCCGTTGCCGTTGCCGTTGCCGTTGCCGCCGCCGTTGTTGGATCCGCCGTTGCCGTTGCCGCCGCCGTTGTTGGATCCGCCGTTGCCGTTGCCGTTGCCGCCGCCGTTGTTGGTTCCGCCGTTGCCGTTGCCGCCGCCGTTGTTGGTTCCGCCGTTGCCGTTGCCGCCGCCGTTGTTGGTTCCGCCGTTGCCGCCGGCGTTGCCGCCGCCGTTGTTGGTTCCGCCGTTGCCGCCGGCGTTGCCGCCGCCGTTGTTGGTTCCGCCGTTGCCGTTGCCGCCGCCGTTGTTGGTTCCGCCGTTGCCGCCGCCGTTGTCGGTGCCTCCGCCGGCGTTGTTGGTCCCGCCGTTGCCGTTCCCGCCTGCGCTGTTGACATTGAATTCCAGCGGTATCAGGGTGCTTCCGCCAGGCTGGCTGACTACCACTGGGGCGGAAGCGGCGATGGCAGGTGCTGTGAGGCTCATAAGGCCAAGCCCCACCGCCCCAAATGTGGCTAAGGTGCGTTTCATGTCTTCTCCCCATGTCTGTTCGTGAAACGGACCATGGCGGGGACGGCCAGCGGTTTCGCCGTATGCCCCAGCAGCACGGTCAGCTTGCTATGAGATTTCAGGCTAGGGACGCCGGCCGGGCCAGTCGCCAGTAGGGGGTACTCGTCTTTTCCGGGGGCTGGCGGCCCAAGTTACCTGCCAGTACCCTAAAGCCGGCCCACGCCACCTGCTTCCGCCACGGGCCCTTGTCCGCCGCTGGGGCCGGGCCTACCGTTTTAACTGAAGCAGGGAGGGGGAATCGTGGAAATCTACATGTGGTGGCTGGACCTGGACCTGGCCAGCAAAGAGTGGCTGCGGCAGAACCTCCGCACGCTGGAGTTGCCGCTTCCGGTGCTCCAGGGGATCGCGGAGGCGGGCGGTCCGCACCCCGGCAACCCCGCTGCTGTACTGACCGCCGCGGACTGGGACTTCATCGAGACCCAGTCGGAATTCGTGGACTAACCCCCGACCGCCGGCAGTTCGGGAGCTGAAGGGGGCCTGTACCCGTTGCGCCTTGGCCACTGCGGTGGTTGCATGGTCCGCATGGCAACGGCGGCAGAATCCTTCATCCTGGCAATCGGCACCAAGAAAGGCCTGTGGCTCGCCACGAGCCGCGACCGGCAGGAGTGGTCCTTTACCGGCCCCCATTTCTTCATGGCCGAAATCCCCAGCATCGGAATCGATACCCGGGAAGGCCGCACCAGGATCCTGGTGGGAGTCCGCAGCCCGCACTGGGGACCGACCGTTGCACACTCCGATGACCTCGGTGCCACCTGGTCCGAACCGGAGCAGGGCGCCATCACCTTTCCCGGCGACACCGGCGCCGCCCTGGAGCGCGTATGGCAGATCTACCCGGACGCCGAATCCCGGCCCGGGGTGGTATGGGCCGGAGCGGAGCCCATCTCCGTGTGGAAATCGACCGACGGCGGCGAGCACTTCGAGTTGAACCGGGGCCTGTGGGACCACCCGCACCGCAGTGAGTGGGGAGCAGGCTACGGCGGTGCGGCGGCACATTCGATCGTGGTGGACCCCGCCGGCGAAACCGTGCACGTGGCCATGAGTACCGGCGGTGTGTACCGCTCAGTGGACGGTGGGTCGTCCTGGGAAGCGCGCAACAAGGGCATCTCGGCCTACTTCATGCCGGACCCCAACCCGGAGTTCGGCCAGTGCGTGCACAAGATTGCCGCGGACGCCGCCGTCGAAGGACGCCTCTACGCACAGAACCACCACGGGGTCTACCGGACCGATGACAATGCCGACAGCTGGAACTCCATCGCCGACGGCCTGCCGGCCGACTTCGGCTTCGTGATGCTGACGCATCCGCGCCGGGACGGCACCGCCTGGGTGGTGCCGCTGAAGGCCGACGGCGAACGCATCCCTCCGGACGGAAGGCTCGCCGTCCACCGCACCAACGACGCCGGGAACACCTGGACGCGGCTCAGCGCCGGACTCCCCGAGCAGGAATACAACAGCGTGCTCAGGGATGCCGCATCGGTGGACACGGCGGAACCGGCCGGGGTCTACTTCGGCACGCGGGGCGGGACCGTCTACGCGAGTGCTGACGAGGGGGAGTCGTTCATGGAAGTAGCGTCCCACCTGCCGGACGTCCTCTGCGTCCGGGCGGCAGTGGTGGCCGGTGGCTGAGATTTCGCTGCTGTTGCCCAGCGTCCTGCAGCCCCTGGCCGGCGGGCAGTCCGTGCTGTCCACACCGGCCGACGGGCCCGTAACGATACGCCGCCTGCTCGATGCCGTGGCCGCAGACCATGCCGTGCTGGGACGCAGGCTCCGGGACGAGACCGGGGCGCTGCGCAGATTCGTCAACATCTATGTCGACGGCGACGAGGTGCGGCGGCTGCAGGGCCTGGAAACCGAGGTGGTGCCAGGCCAGGAAGTGCTGGTCATCCAGTCTGTTGCGGGCGGCTGAGAGGCGGCTGGAGTCCAAGGCGCAAGCCGAGTGCAAAATCGTTGACAATTTCGTCCGCGATCCGTACCGTCGGTTTCGTGCAGTGGTGATCAACTGCACCCATTCCTAGCGATGATGCGACAGGAAGGTACAGGGTGGCCGCGAGCCTGAGCCTCAAGGACGTCAGCCTGCACTTCGGCGGGGTCAAGGTGCTGCAGGACGTCAGTTTCGACGTCGAGCCCGGCGTGATCTTCGGCCTTGTGGGTCCGAACGGTGCCGGAAAGACCTCCCTGTTCAACTGCATCAGCGGCCACTACAGGCCAAGCTCCGGTTCGATTTCCATCGACGGAAACGAGGTGTCCGGCAGCGCCCCGTCGCGGATGGCACGCCTTGGACTCGCCCGCACCTTCCAGCATCCGGCGCTCCAGTTAAACGCCACGGTCCTGCAGAACGTGCTTCTCGGCGGCCACACGCGGCTGCCCGGCGGCCCGGTCTCGTGGGCGCTGCGGATGCCGTACACCCTCCGTGCCGAGCGCGCCGTCCGCGCCGAGGCGCTCGACCTCCTTGCCAACGCCGGGCTGGGATGGGCGGCGGACGTGCCCGCCGACGAACTGTCCCACGGGCTCCATAAGGGCGTTGAGCTGTGGCGGGCTCTGCTTTCCAGGCCCTCGTTGCTCCTTCTCGATGAACCGGCAGCGGGTCTGTCGCACGGGGAGGTTGAACAGCTCATCGCCACCGTGAAGCGTCTCCGCGCCGAGCAGGACCTCACCATCATCATCGTGGAGCACCACATGGGACTTATTTCGGCGCTGACGGACCAGGTAGTGGTCCTGGACCACGGGCGGAAACTGATGTCGGGAACCGCGGCGGAGGCCCAATCCGACCCCCGCGTCATTGAGGCCTACATCGGAAAGGACGCTGCGGATGACGCTGCTTGAACTTACCGGCGTCACAGCGTCGTACGGCCCCGTGCAGGTCCTGGAGGGAGTCTCCCTCAGCGTCCCGGAGGGCGGATCCGTAGGCATCCTGGGCGCGAACGGGGCAGGCAAAACCACCACGCTCCGGGCCATCAGCGGCAGCGTCCGGACCGGCGGCAGCATCAGGTTCGATGGCCGGGACATCAGGGGCCTCCGGCCGGACCAGGTGGCAGCACTGGGCATAGCGCACGTACCCGAAGGCCGCGGCACCCTGGGCCAGCTGAGCGTGCGGGAGAACCTGATGGTGGGCTCCTACCTGCGCAAGGACCGGAAGGCCATCGCCGGCGACATCGACTACTGCCTGGACCTGTTTCCGCAACTGCAGGACAGGGTTGGCTCGCGGGCAGCGGCACTTTCGGGCGGCGAACAACAAATGCTCGCGGTTGGCCGCGCCTTCATGGCCAAACCCAAACTGTTGCTCCTGGACGAAGCCTCGCTGGGGCTGGCGCCGAGCACCGCCAAGACGGTCTACCAGGCCATCCGGCGGCTGCGGCTCGAATCCGGGATCGCCATGCTGGTGGTGGAACAGAATGCGAACCTCGCATTCTCCCTGGTGGACACCGCTACCGTCCTGGAAACGGGCCGGAACGTCCTCACCGGAACCTCGGCCGAACTCAAGGGCATGGACGAAATCCGCCGCGCCTACCTGGGGGGCTGAGCGTATGGGAACCTTCATCCAACTCGTCGTCGACGGCCTCGCCACCGGCTCCATCTACGCGGCCCTGGCCCTGGCCATCGTGCTGGTGAACCAGGCCACCGGCCTGATCAACTTCGCGCAGGGCGGCATGGCGGTGCTGTCCGCCTACATCGCCTACGTGTTCGTGCAGCTCGGCCTGCCGCTCATCCTGGCCATCATCATTGCCATTTTCCTGTCCTTCCTCTTCGGCGCACTGGTGGAACGCTTCCTGATCCGGCGGTTTGAGCGGGGAGATCCGGACACCGCAGTGGTGGTGACCATCGGCCTGCTCACCCTGGTGACCGGCATCTGCGCAGTCCTTTGGGGCTACAACAACCTGGGGTTCCCGTCACTCTTCCCGCTGACCAGCGTTGAAATCCTCGGGGCCGTCGTCAGCGTCAGGTCCCTTGCCACCGCCGTGACCATCGTTGTGATCATGGTGGTCCTGCAACTGCTCTTCCTGCGCACCAAGCTGGGACTGGCCCTTCGCGCCGTTGCCGACAACCCGGCGTCGGCCGCTTTTTCCGGCCTGCCGGTGGGCCGCCTGCTCATGGTCGGATGGGGACTTGCCGCCACCCTGGGGGCGATTGCCGGCGTCCTGGTGGCTCCGCAGCTGACCTTGACGCCCGGGATGCTGGACACCGCCCTGGTCTACGCGCTCGCCGCCGTGATCCTCGGCGGCCTGACCAGTCCCATCGGCTGCGTGGTGGCGGCATCCGCAATCGGTGTGCTGGAAAACCTGGTGGCCGTCTACGTGCCCTTCATTGGCCACGACCTCAAAATCGCCGTGCCGTTCGCGCTGATCTTCGTCATCCTCATCGTCCGTCCCCAGGGCCTGTTCGGCAGAAAGGTCGTGGTGAGGGTCTGATGAACGCCGTTGCCGCCGCTGCACGCAAGCCATGGGTCCGGATACTGCTCGCCGCCGTCGTGGCCTTAGTGCTGATCGTGGCCCCGTTGGCCCTGCCGGCCTTTGCGAACCAGACGCTGGTCCGTATCGGCGTCTATGCGGTGGCGGTGCTCGGGCTGAACATCGTCATGGGCTATACCGGCCAGGTCAACCTGGGGCAGATCTTCTTCGTGGGGCTGGGCGCGTATGTCACCGCCTACGGCGTCAACCATGGCTGGAACATCCTGCTGGTGTTCGTCGCGGCGTGCGCCGTGGCCGGTGTGGTGGGGCTCCTGGTGGCGCTCGCGGCCGCACGCCTGGGTGGCCTGGCCATCGCGATGGTCACCATCGCCCTGCCCATCGTCGGGGTACCCCTGGCCAAGCGCCTTTCCGAATTCACCGGCGGCTCGCAGGGAATCTCCGCACGGTTCACGGATGCCCCGGACTGGTCCGGGCTGGACAACGACCAGTGGCAGTTCTACATCGTCCTGGTGGTGGCGGCCGCGGCCTTCCTGCTGGCGCGGAGCCTGGTCCGGGGCAAGTACGGGCGGGCGTTCGCGGCCGTCCGGGAAAACGAGGCTGTGGCCGCCTCCATGGGCATTTCCCCCTACCGGACCAAGGTGCTTGCCTTCACCATCGCCTCCATCTTCGGCGGTGCCAGCGGTTTCCTGTACCTCGCCGCCGTACAGTACACCTCGCCTGAGACCCTCAGCTTCGGCCACTCCATCAGCCTCCTGGCCGCAATGGTGATCGGCGGTTCGGGAAGCATTGCCGGGTCCCTCCTTGGCGGTGCCTACTACGTCTTCGTCCCGCAGTTGACTAACGCCATAGATCCCAACCTCACCACCGTCAGCCAGGGCGCCCTCCTTCTCGCGGTGCTGTTCCTGCTGCCCGGCGGCCTGGTGAGCGTGCCCCGGGTGATGCGCCGGCTGGCCCGCCGGACCGGCGCCGGCCGCTCCACGGGCCGGCGGTCCTCCGCCGGCCCAACCCGGGAGACTTCCCAGCAGACCGCTCCAGCGCACCGTCCGGTACCGGACGATGCGCCGGAGGGACATGAACAAACAGAGAGGCAAGATGGACCATGAACATGAGAAAGAAGCCCGGCGGGGTCCTTGGCATCGTTGCCGTGACAGCCGCCCTCGCGCTCTCCCTGTCCGGCTGCAGGGGCGATAGCGGCGGCCAGGGCGGCGGGGGTTCTGCGTCCTCACCCGGGATCACGGACTCGGCGATCACGCTTGGCATCACCACCCCCCTCAGCGGTGCCACCGCCGGGCCGGGCAAGTGCACGGTAGCCGGGGTCTCGGCCTACTTCGGTGCCGCCAACGCCGCCGGCGGCGTGAAGTTTGGCGACGGCAAGACGCGCACCGTGAACATCAAGTCCTACGACGACGCCTACGATCCGCAAAAGTCGCTGGCCAACTTCCAGCAGATGGTGTCGGACAACGTCTTTGCCGCCACGGCCGGCCTGGGCACACCCACCAACCGTGCTTTCCGCGACGCCGCGATCAGCCAGAAAGTCCCGCAGGTGCTGGTGATGACCGGCGACCCGCTCTTCAGCGACCGGAAGCAGAGCCCGTGGCAGCTGGGCTTCGTGCCCGTCTACCAGAATGAGGGGGCCGCCTTCGGCAAGCTCCTGGCGAAGTCGGGCGCGCAGCACAAGGTGGCCATCCTGTCGCAGAATGATGACTACGGCAAGGGCTACGTGGCCGGTTTCAAGGAAGCCATCCAGGGAGCATCCAACATTTCGGTGGTGGGGGAGCAGACCTACGAGGCCACCGACACGTCCGTGGATGCCCAGCTCACCCAGCTGGCCTCCTCCGGGGCGGACGTTTTCTTCAACGCCATGTCCATCACGCCGCTGACCATCGCCTCGTTGCAGAAGGCGCAGCAGATCGGCTGGAAGCCCAGTTGGTTCCTGCCCTCCAATACGTCCAGCCCCACTGCGATCCTTGAGCCCGGCGGCGGCGCCGCCTACCCCGGCATCTACTCGGTGTCCTTCGCGAAGGCGCCGCAGAGCCCGGCATTCGCCCAGGACCCCGACGTCGTGAAATTCCTTGATGAACTCAAGAAGTACGGGAACTACCCGGACATGCCGGCCTTCCCGCACTGCATGTGGAGCTACATGGTGGGCGCCACCCTTGAGAAGGCGTTCCAGAACATGAAGGAACCCACCCGGGACAGCTTCATGACCGCGCTGCGGGACATCAAGGACCTCAAGGCGCCGCTGATGCTGGAAGGTACGTCGGTCAACACTACGGTGGACGGCCAGCCAGCAGTGTCCTCGGTGGTGGTGCAGAAGTACAACGGCAAGGGTTACGCAACGGCCGAGAACTTTGGCTGACTAGGGCGGGTTTCCGCTAAGCGCGGGCGGCGCTCGGCTCCGGCCGGGCGCCGCCCCCGGATTCCAGGGCGTCCACCAGTTCAAGCCCGCGCCGGGCCCACGCGATCTCCACGAGGGCCCGGTCCACCAGGCCCTCGTAGGTGAACCTCTTAAAAGCGATGGTCCGTTCACGGTCGGCCGGATCCGTCACGGCCAGGCGGCGCACCAGCATTGGGTTGTCCACCTGGTCGATGCGCTGGAGTTCACCTTCCCATTGGGCGAGTTCGGACTCCCACTGGTCCTTGTGCCGGCGGAAGAACGCCCGGGCGGCTTCCGGCGACGCCGCTTCAAGGTAGGCGGCCCGCAGGTGGGCAGGGTCGCGGACCCGGGCGTACTCCAGGGGGGTCTGCATCCAATCGAGGAAGGCCTGGTTACCGGTATCCGTCACGTGGTACAGCCGCCGGGTGGCGCGCTGGCCCCGGGGCTGCTCCTCACCTTCGATGAGGTTTTCCGCCTCCATCTTGCGCAGCTCGGGGTAGATCTGCGAGTCGGGGGCGTGCCACACGTGCCCCACAGACATGGAGAACTGCTTCTGCAGTTCGTAGCCTGACAGCGGGCCCACGCGCAGCAGCGCAAGCAGCGCGTACCGAAGGCTCATGCGGTACTCCTCCAAGGGCTCAAGGAAGGTGCGGGGGCGCACTCGCCCCCGCACTCCGGGGTCCCCAGCCTAGGCCGACTGGTAGTTCGTCCGCCACCCGCCGTGGTACGTGGCGCGGGCCACGGTGGAGTAGGGCACGGGGCTGACCACGGCCCGCACCTCGGTCTGCGCATGGGGTTCGACGGCGGCCTTGGCAGTGCCGCCGTTGGGCTCACCCCACACGACCTTCAGTTCCGTGCCCTCGGGGACGTTGGGATCAATCGTTGCGAGCGAGAGGGCGCGGCGTTCGTTGGCGCTGTAGCCGGTGAACATCGAGTAGCCCACCACGGTCCCGTCGGCGTCCACTACGGAGTCATAGTTGGCCGAGCCGTAGTTTGCCAGGGGCAGGTCGAAGAACTTGTAGCTGGGGCCGTCCACGTTGAACAGCGACGCGAAGATGGAGGTGACATCTTCGGCATCCCAGGCCAGGGTGACTTTCTTGCGCTGGGCGGCGGGGTCCATCTTCTGGAGTGCGTCCCGACCGATGAAGTCGTGGTCGAACTTCACGAACGAGCCGTAGCCCAGCTCCCACGGGGTCAGGTAGTAGTCCTCGATGTTCCCGGACACGAAGGATCCCGCCAGGGTCCCGGTGGCTTCGTAGCCATCTGCCGGCAGCCATTCACGGTAACCGCGCTCCGCTTCGCCGGTGTAGATGGCCGGAAGTGGAGACGGGATCCACCCCGATTCAAGCGTGTTGGACGGGTACGCCCGGGAGCCGACGGGGACCAGCCCGAACTCGGCTCCGGCGTCCACGATCGCGTCACGGATGCGGTCATGGTCCGCGTACGGTCCCCACACCTCCAGTCCCGGTGCGCCGGCCATGCCGTGCCGCAGGGTACGGACGGTGGTGCCGGCAATGGTCATGGTGGACATGTTGAAGAACTTGAGCTGCTCCAGGGTTCCGCCGTTGAGTTTTTCGATCACCTGCCAGGCGTTGGGTCCCTGGATCTGGAAGCGGTAGTACTGCCGCGAGACCCCGTGGCCGTACGGCCGCGACGGTGAGCGCCGGTCCACGGTGATGTCCAGGTCCCGGTAGCCGCCGGTTTCGCCGTGGTAGAGCAGCCAGTTGGCTGCCGGGGAGCGGCCGACGTACACGTATTCGCCCTCCGCCTCGTGGAAGAGGATGCCGTCCCCGATGACATGCCCGGACTCGGTGGTGGGCACGTACTGCTTGGCCTTGTTCACCGGGAACACGGCGGTGGAGTTGATGGCGGTGGCCGTGATCAGCTTGATGGCGTCCGGGCCCTTCAAGAACAGGTTGTCCATGTGGTGGGACTGGTCGTACAGCACTGCCGTCTGCCGCCAGGCGGTCTGCTCCTTGATCCAGTTCTGGAAGTCTGCCGGCACCACCGGGTAGATGTAGGAGCCAATCTGGGAGTTGCGGAGGAGGTCCACGGCCCCTTTCGACGCGTCGAGGACTTCCTGCAGGTTTTTCGGTGCCACGTTGAACCTCTTGTTCTGTATCGGATTGTTGGTGGGTCGTTAGAAGACGATGGTCTGGTTGCCGTGCCGGATGACCCGGTCTTCGGCATGCCACTGGACGGCGCGGGAGAGCACTGCGCGTTCCACGTAGGCGCCCCGCGCCTGCAGGTCCAGCGCTGAATGGGCGTGCGTCACCCGGGCCACGTCCTGTTCGATGATCGGCCCCTCGTCCAGGTCCTTGGTCACGTAGTGCGAGGTGGCGCCAATCAGCTTGACGCCCCGGTCCTTCGCCTTGCGGTAGGGCGCGGCGCCCACGAACGCAGGTAGGAAGGAGTGGTGGATGTTGATCAGCGGCACGGAAACCGCGTCCAGGAATCCGGGGGACAGGATCTGCATGTACCGGGCCAGCACCACGAAGTCCACGTTCCCTTCCAGCAGCTTCAGGATCTGGGCCTCGGCCGCGGCCTTGTCCGTCCCGGCGGAGGGGACGTGGAAGAACGGGACGCCAAAGGACCGCACGTCCTCCGCCGTGTTGGTGTGGTTTGAGATCACCATGGGGATGGTCACCGGCAGTTCACCCCTCCGGTGCCGCCACAGGAGTTCGAGCAGGCAGTGGTCTGAGGTGGATACCAGGATGGCCATGCGCTTGGGGATGGAGCGGTCGGTCAGCGTCCAGGCGAGCCCCAGTGGCGTGAGCGTCCCGGCGAGGTCGGCCTCGATCTCGGGCATCGCGGCGGACAGGTCCGGCCGGTTGAAGACCACCCGCTGGAAGAAATCACCCGACGAAGGATCACTGGAGTACTGGTCCAGGGACACGATGTTTCCCCTGTTGCGGGTCACCAGGGCGGCCACCGCAGCCACGATGCCCGGCCGGTCCGGCCCGTAGACGATCAGGCAGGACTGGTCCTTGCGGGATTCGGTGTGCAGGACCATGGCTTGCCGCCCTAGCCCTCTTCGGTGAAGTGCCGGACCCAGTTGGCCGTGGCCAGCAGGCCGCCAAAGGTGTAGAAGTGAAGCCCCACCTGCGCCGGGAGGTGGTGGTCCTGCCCTGGTGCGCGGTCTGCCAGTACGGCGGCCAGATCGTTGACGAACCGGTCCGGGCCGGCGTCACCCATCAGGTTGGTCAGCGAGAAGCCGTATTTCTTCACGATCATGGCGTTGGCTCCCACCCCGAAGCGGCGTGCGAAACCGAGGAGCCGCTTGACTCCGGCCGGGCCCGGCGTGCCCACGCGGATGGGAGCCTGGATGCCCCTGGCCCGGACCTCGTCGATCCACGCGGCAACCGGCGCGGTGTCGAAGGCGAACTGCGTGATGATGGAGGCCTCGAGGCCCTGCGCGGAAAGGGCTGCGGACTTGTCCTCCAAGGCACGCCAAAGGTCTTCCTTCCGGATGTCCGGATGGCCTTCCGGATATCCGCCGATTCCCACTTCCCGGACCCCGTACTGCTGCAGGAGGCCGGTGTTCACCAAGGCCAGGGAGTCACCGTACGGGCCCTCCGGTTCTGCGGGGTCGCCGCCCACCACGAACAGATGATCGGCGGCGTCCACCTCCCGCAGCCGCCGGAGGAATTCCTCCAGGTCCCCCTTCGAGGCCAGCCGGCGCGCCGAAACATGCGGTACCGGGACGAAGCCCAGGTCCCGGGCGGCCTTGGCCGCGGCCAGCCGCATCTCCAGGTCCTCGTTGCCGAGGAAGGTGACGTTGATGCGGGTGCCCGGCGGAATGCTGTCCTTTGCCTCGATGAGGGCAGGAATGTCCTTGCCGGTCATCTCCAGCGAGAAGTTCTTGATGAGTTCCAGGGATGCTGCCCGGTTGGGGGCGGGCATGGTTCGAGTCGCCATCAGGTCGTCCTTTCGGCGGATGCAGCGGTGCACCCGCCTCCAAGATTACCTATGTACATAGGTAATGTCGATAGCTATTTAGGGATACCTGCTCCCTTAATGCCCGCAGGCCCTACCCTTGTGCTGCGTCCGGTTCCAGATAAGCGATGGCGCGGGTGTCCTGGAAGGCCCGGACCCCTTCGATGCCCTGTTCCCGGCCCATGCCGGACTGCTTCATGCCGCCGAAAGGCGCCCGCAGGTCCAGCCGGGTTGCGCCGTGGTCGTTCACCCAGACGTAGCCGCAGACCAGCCTGCCGCCTACGCGGCCGGCCGCTGCCGGGTCGGCGGTCCATACCGAACCGCACAGGCCCGCCCAGGTGGCATTCGCCGCCTCCACCGCCTCGTCCTCCGTGTCGAACGGGATCAGGGGGATGACCGGCCCGAACTGTTCCTGGGTGACAACCCTCAGTGAGGGGTCCGGATCGATGACGAGTGCCGGGCGCAGGAAGTTCCCGCCGTGCAGTTCAGGGTCCGCCGGAAGGGTGCCGAACTCCCTGACATCCGCGTCCGCCTCCCTGGCCTCCTCGATGAGCTCAGCCACGAAGGCCTTCTGCACGGGGGAGTGCAGCGGACCCATGGTGGTCCCGTCGTCGAGCCCGTAGCCAATGACCGCCTTTTCCAGCCGCTGCGAGAGGCCCGCCACCACCTCGTCCAGTCGCGAACGGTGCACATAGACCCGCTTCGCGTTCATGCAGATCTGGCCGGTGGTATCGAAGATCGCGGCATAGAGCCGGTCCAGATGGGTGTCGTCAAGGACCGCGTCCGCGAGGATAACGGCGGCGTCGTTCCCGCCGAGTTCAAGCGTCACCCGGGTGAGTGACTTCGCGGCCATTTCCATGATGCGCTTGCCGCCGCCCACGCTTCCCGTGAAGCAGACCTTGGCGATATCCGGGCTGGTAATGAGCTCGGCCATGTCCGCGTCCTTGCCGGTCACCACGTTCAGCACCCCCGGCGGCAGCTTTTCGGCAATCCGCTGGACCACGCGCGTCGTCGCCAGCGGCGCCGTGGGTGGCGGCTTCACAATCGCCGTGTTCCCCGCCAGCAGCGCGTGCGGCAGCGAGGCCGCAAGGATGGCGATGGGCCAGTTGAACGGCACGATAACCGTCACCACTCCCAGGGGCTGGAAGGTGACCGAGGTGGAGACGGGAATTCCGGGCGCGGGCGGCAGCACCTTGGCGGTGTCGACGTCGGGAGCCAGTTCCAGCGCGAGGTTCCACCTGATCTCGAACACCAGCGAGTCCACCCAGGCTTCCATGCGGATCTTGCCGTTTTCCTGCGAGAGGATGGCGGCATCCTCGTCGCGGAAGTCCGCGATGCCTTCCAGTGCCTGCCGCATCCGGTCCGCGCGCTCCTGTGCACCCAGCGCTGCCCATCCGGGATAGGCCGACTTTGCCGCGGCGATGGCATCCTGGACGTCTGACGGGCCGGCAGCCGCGGCGTGGCCCACCACTGTGCCGGGCTTGCCCGGATCGGCAATGTCCATGGTGGCGGCGGCCTGGCGTTCGGCGCCTCCGATGAAGAGGCCGGTGGTCACCGGGGCTGACGTGTCCACTGTATTGGTCATGATGATGCACCTCTCTGTGCGGTACTGCCGGGATCCCTTAATTTTCTCACTGGCGGACGTTCGGCGTTCCGTGCGTATGGAACGTCTCGATGGTTTTCATGCCCCAGGCCTGCCCTTTCCGGCGCTCCTCCTGGTTCCACTCCACCACCGGCGAGTCCGGGTCCAGCAGCAGGCGGGCGCCGGCGTTGGCCAGTTCGATCCGGTTGCCGCCGGGCTCCCAGACGTAGAGGAAGAACGTCTGGTTGATGGCGTGCTTGTGTGGACCGGATTCGATGTGGATGCCGTTTTCAAGGAAGATGTCCGCGGCCTTCAGGATGTCCTCGCGGGTATCGGGGGCGAATGCCACGTGGTGGAGCCGGTTGCCGTGCTTGAGCCAGTCGTCGGAGTAGACGATGTCGTAGGACTTGTTGTTGAAGTGGAACCACCAGGCGGCGTATCCGCCGTCGTCGAGCCGGATGCGTTCACTCTCCCGCCCGCACAGCGCGTGGGCCACGAACTCCCCGTTGGCCACCACGTCCTTGGCCAGGAAGTTGATGTGGTCCAGCCGCCGGGCGTTGACGCCCCGGCCGGGGAAGGCCGAGGCCTGGTTCTTCAGGGCGGGTTTGTCGTCCGTGGCCACGTACCGCTCGGTTTCGTAATAGATGCCCATGAGGTGCCCGTCGGGGTCCCGGAAGGAGTAGGTGGGCCCGGTTCCCACCTCACCCTCTTCCCAGCCGATGCCCAGGCCGGTGGCTTCGATGGCCGCGACCCGGCGCTCCAGGGCCTCCTGGCTGGTGGTCCGGAAGGTGGTGCGCCCGACGCCGGCATCGGCCGAGGCGGTGAGCTTGAGGGTGTAGCGCTGGTATTCGTCCCAGGTGCGAAGGTAGGCGGACTTCGTGCCGCCGCTGCCGGTCTCCGCCACGACGCGCATGGCGAGCAGGTCGCGGAAGAACCACAGGCTTTCCTCGAAGACGGGGGTCAGCAGTTCCACGTTTCCCAGGTGGGCGACGTCGAACGAGGTATACCCGGTCATGAAACTGTCCTCTCTAAAGGGGGTCGTTGGGCAGGCGTCAGGGGCGCGGGCGCGGAAAGACACGTCCTTCGAAAATCTTCCGTGCCGTCCTGAGGGCGGTGGAGCGGGTCACGGTGTAGCCGTCCGGGGTGGAATCGATGGCCACTTCGACGTCGAAGTGCCCGGTGGGGTGTTCCACCCGGAAGGGTTCCCCCGGCGAAGGGAGCGCGGCCAGGTCATGGCCCACGGATCCTGCGGCCAGGACCCCGGCCGCGACGGTGAGTGCTCCCAGCACCCCGATGGAGGTGTGGACCCGGACGGGAAGGAAGCTGCGGGTGGCAATGGCGCCCCCTTCCCGTGGCGGCGTCAGCAGCACCAGCTTGGGCACGGTGGCAGCGCTGACATCGCCCATGCCCATCAGGTCCGCCGCGGCGAGGCGGATCCCGGCCAGCCGTTGTGCCAGGCCTTCATTGGCCTCGAGGGCTGCAGGGGCCTCGTTCCCGGTGATGCCCAGATCGGCGGCACGCATCAGGACGGTGGGCATTCCGTTGTCAACGCAGGTGAGGTCCACGCCCTCCGCGCGGTCCACCACGTTGCCCGTGGGGAACAGGGCGCCGGTCGAAGACCCCGCCGTGCCCTCGAAATTGAGCCGGATGGCTGCGGCCGTCCCCGGAACGCCATCGATCGCCACCGCACCGCCTGCCGCCGGGCCGCCGTGGTAATCCACCACGCCGCCGGGGGTGGCAAACCGCGCGGTGGCCATGCTGCCGGTGTTCACCATCCGGATGCGCACCTCGGTGTGGCCATCGGAGGGCTGCACCAGGCCCCGCTCCACCGCGAAGGGCCCCACGGCGGCGAGGATGTTGCCGCAGTTCTGCCGGCTGCTGACAAGTGCGGTGTCTACAGACACCTGGAGGAACAGGTAGTCCACGTCGGCGTCGGCGTCAGGAGACGGCGCGATGACGGCAACCTTGCTGGTCAAAGGGTGCGCTCCACCAAGTCCGTCCACCTGGCGGGGATCAGGGGAGCCCATGATCCGTAGCAGCAGGTCGTCGCGTTCTGCGGGGTTGGCAGGCAGGTCCGACGCCAGGAACAACGCACCCTTGGAGGTCCCGCCCCGCATCAGGAGGCAGGGGATCCCCTCTGTATCGGGCATGTGCACCCTCGCGTTCCACGGCGGGCATGGTGCCTGGGCGGCCCATGGTCAGTCCTTTCCGGCGGACAGTGCCAGAAAACCATGCTCTGGAACTTTGGTCAAGACATCCGATACAATTTTGTTAGCAATCGTGTTGGTACTGGACGTCCGGGGCTGCTCTCCGCCGTGGACCGAACGATGGAGTTCGCAGTGACAGGCATTTCGCAGTGACCGGGTCTTTGCAGGAGGCGCTGGACCAGGCGGCTTCACCGGTCCAGCTTTTACGCGATTCCCCGGCCAGCCCCCACGTTTTTCCCGTGCGGGCCGAGTTCAGCAACTGGCGCTCCGAGCAGAATTCCTGGCGTACAGCCTGTGCCCTCCTGGACCAGTCGCACCACATGACCGATCTCTTCCTCTCCGGACCGGGCGCGGAAGGGTTGCTGCGCGGGCTCGCGGTGAATTCTTTCGCGAACTTTCCGGTAGACCGTGCCAAGCAGTTCATCGCGGTAAACCATTCAGGGCAGCTCATCGGGGACGCCATTTTGGCACACCTCGACGAACAGTCCTTCAACCTGGTGGGTCACCCGATGGCCATCGACTGGGTGCAGTACCACGCCGAAACCGGAGGCCACGATGTTGAGGTCTCCCGGGACGGAAACTCGATCGTCCGCGCCGGTGACCCCCGGCTGTTCCGTTACGAGCTCCAGGGGCCAACCGCCCTGGCCCTCGTCGAAAAACTCACCGGCGCCCCTGTGCCGCAGCTCGGTTTCTTCCACATGGGGCACCTCCCCATCGCCGGATTGCAGGTCCGGGCCATCCGGCACGGCATGGCCGGGCAGCCCGGCTATGAGCTGTTCGGCCCCTGGGCAGAGGGCGAACGCGTCAGGGACGCGTTGCTGCAGGCCGGCGGGGAGTTCGGGCTGACCCAGGTGGGGGCTAAAGGCTACTCGACGGCGAACCTTGAGTCCGGGTGGGTGCCCTCGCCCGTGCCGGCGGTCTTTACGGACGAACGGTTGCGCGGCTACCGCGAATGGCTCCCGGCGTCAGCGGCCGGTTCACTCGGCGGAAGTTTCGATTCAGTGGACATCGAGGATTACTTCCTGACCCCGTACGAGCTCGGGTACGGCCGCTCCGTCGCATTCGACCACGACTTCGTGGGCCGTGAGGCGCTGGAGGCGCTCTCCCGCACAACCTCCCGCCGCAAGGTGACACTCGTCTGGAACCCGGACGACGTCCAGGACGTGATGGGTTCCCTCCTGCGTCCCGGGCTTCCCGCCAAGTACATCGACATGCCAAAGGCCCGCTACGCCCTGTTCCAGGTGGACCGGGTGCTCCAGGGTGGCGTAACGGTGGGCCAGTCCTTTGACTGCGGCTACATCGCCAACGAGCACTCCTTTGTTTCCCTGGCGGCGGTGGACGGACTGGAGGACGGCGCCGACGTCACCGTGCTCTGGGGCGAAGAGCCCAACTCCGCCAAGCTGCAGGTGGAACCCCACCGGCAGGACCCCATCCGGGCCACCGTCGCCCCCGCTCCCTTCGTGCAATACGCACGCGAGAGTTACCGCGCCACCCACTGAACTGCGCCACCCCTGAACCGAAGGAGAACAGCCCATGGCCCCGAAATCCCTGCAGGACGTGCTCGATGCGGCGGGCAGCACCGTCGAACTGCTGCGCAATTCCCAACTTGGCACCTACATCTATCCGGTGGTCCCGGCAGAGTTCACCAACTGGCGGCGCGAGCAGCGCGCGTGGCGTGAAACGGCAGTCCTCTACGACCAGTCCCACCACATGGTCAACTTCTTCGTGAAGGGCGCCGATGCCTTGAAGCTCTTCTCGGACACCGGAATCAACAGCTTCGCCAACTTCCCGGTCAACACGGCCAAGCAGTTCGTGCCCACGGCCTCCAACGGCGGGGTGATCGGCGACGGCATCCTGTTCCACCTGGAAGAGCAGGAATTCGTCTACGTGGGCCGCGCGCCGGCTGCGAACTGGCTCCAGTTCCATGCCGAAACCGGCGGATACGACGTCGAATGCACCTACGATGACAGGTCGCCGTCACGCCCCTACGGCCAGGCAGTCAGCCGGAAGTACTACCGCTTCCAGATCCAGGGCCCCAGCGCCTGGCAGATCATCGAAAAGCTCAACGGCGGGACCCTGGAGCAGGTGAAGTTCTTCCACATGGGCCACCTGGGCATCGCCGGAGAGCAGGTCCGCACGCTGCGCCACGGCATGGCGGGAGCCCCGGGGCTGGAAATCTGGGGACCCTACGAACAGCACGGGAAGATCCGGGATGCCGTGCTCGAGGCCGGGGCTGAGTTCGGCCTCGAACCGTGCGGGTCGCGGGCCTACTCCTCAAACACGCTGGAATCGGGCTGGATCCCCTCTCCGCTGCCGGCCATCTACAGCAGCGACGCCGAGCGCGCCTACCGTGAATGGCTGCCGGCAACCAGCTATGAAGCGGTCAACGCGCTCGCCGGCTCGTTTGTCTCCGGGAACATCGAGGACTACTACCTGACCCCCTGGGAGCTGGGTTATGGCTCCTTCGTGAAATTCGACCACGACTTCATTGGCAGGGACGCCCTCCAGCAGATCGACCCCGCCGCGCAGCGGAAAAAGGTCACCCTCGCCTGGAACGACGAGGACCTGGCCGCCATCTGGGCATCGTTCCTGGACCGCGACAAGCCCGGCTACCAGTTCTTCGACGTCCCCAACGCCAACTATGGGTCGTCCAACTACGACTCCGTCATCGACGCCGACGGGACGGGGGTGGGCCTGTCGCTCTTCACCGGCGTGACGGCCAACGAACGCCGCGGCCTCTCGCTGGCCACGGTGGACCCCAACGTGGAGATCGGTACCGAGGTGCGGGTTGTCTGGGGCGAACCCGACGGCGGATCCCGGAAGACCACCGTGGAACCGCATGAACAGATCAGTGTCCGGGCCGTCGTCAGCCCCGCCCCCTATGCGGTGACAGCCCGAACCGAATACCACGGCGGCTGGCGGACCGCTGCCGCCGGTGGCCGCTAGGCAGGCGGAAACGGCCGGCCCCGCTGTTGCCGTCCTGGGCCTGGGGGAAGCCGGGAGCATCTATGCCGAGGACCTGGCCGGCCGTGGATTGCGGGTGACGGGGACGGACCCGGTGGTCCAGGCAGTCCCGCCAGGGGTGCTGCGGGCTCCTGGTGTCAGCGAAGCGGTGGCCGGCGCCGGCCTGGTGATCAGCCTGGTGGGCGGCACCGCGGCGGACACCGTCCTTGCGGAGGCGCTGGCCGCCATGCACCCGGAAGCCATCTTCGCGGACCTGAACACCGTGGCACCGGGCCAAAAGCGGCAGCTCGCGGAACGGGCCGCCAGGGGCGGAGTCCTGTTCGCCGACGTCGCCATCCTGGCGCCCGTTCCCCGCGGGCGGATCAATTCGCCCCTGCTGATTAGCGGCACGGGGGCCGATGCTCTGCTGTCACTCTTCACCGGATGGGGTATTCCGGCGGCCGGCGCGGGCGGCGAAGCCGGTGCTGCGGCCGGCCGGAAGCTGCTCCGCAGCGTGTTCATGAAGGGGCTGGCCGCGGCTGTGCTGGAGGCGGTCACGGCCGCCGAGGCGGCCGGGGCAAAAGACTGGATCATCAGCCAGATCGCAGCGGAACTTGGCCCGTCAGGCGATGCGCTGGTAGCGCGGTTGCTTGAGGGGACTCGGCTGCATGCCGTCCGGAGGGAAGCGGAGATGGTTGAGGTACGGGAGTTCCTTGAGTCGCTGGGGGCCGCCCACCCGGTCACTGACGCCACCATAGAGTGGCTGCAGTCCCTGGCGCAGCACCGGCAGGAGGGGCAGGTTGCGGACAGTCCTTCCTGACTACGCCCGCACCCGTCTTCCCGGTCCCGCTATGCCAGCCGCCAGACGCTGCACTCGTCCGTATTGATGGCTTTGCGCACCCCGCTGATGCGGTCAAGGATCCAGACCACGCCGATACCGGGCGCTGTTTCCTGCACGCTGCCGCGGCGGATCACCACGTCGTCATAGGAGGGCCCCACTGACAGGCGGGCTTCGATTTCATCGCCGCGGTGGAGCTGGTCCAGGGCGCGGACTCGTGTTACATGCGTGGTCGCTTTCTTCAACATCGCGGGGCCTCCTGGCTGGAGCTGGTGCCGGCTCTTGCCTGCACTACCAGTGTGGGCCGGGAATGTTGCGCGCCGGTTTCACCGCGGTTAGGGCGCGGTTAGTTCTTCGCGCCCGCCCGGTTTCAGGCAGCTGCCCCGCCGCGGTAGGCGGCCAGGAACGTGGAAATCCGCCGGACGGCTTCCTCGATGTCAAGCACCGAGGGGAGGATGACGAAACGGAAGTGGTCCGGCGCGGGCCAGTTGAACGCCGAACCGTGGGAAACCAGGATCTTTTGGTCCCGGAGCAGGTCCAGCACGAACTTTTCGTCGCTCTCGATCGGGTACAGGTCCGGGTCCAGGCGCGGGAACAGGTACATGGCGCCCGACGCCGGGACGCAGGTGACGCCGGGAATGGCAGTAAGGAGTTTGTGGGCAAGGTCCCGCTGCTCGCGCAGCCGCCCGCCCGGCTTCACCAGCGCGTCGATGCTCTGGTACCCGCCAAGGCAGGTCTGGATGGCGTGCTGCGCGGGAACGTTGGCGCACAGGCGCAGCGACGCCAGCAGTTCCAGGGCCTCACGGTAGGCGGCGGTGGCGGCCAGCGGGCCGGTGATGGCCACCCAGCCCGCACGGTAGCCGGGCATCCGGTAGGCCTTGGACAAGCCGCTGAAGGTCAGGCAGCAGACGTCCTCGGCCACGGCCGCGGTATGGATGTGCGTGGCGTCGCCGTAGAGCACTTTCTCGTAGATCTCGTCGGAGAACAGGACCAGGTTGTGCTTCCGGGCCAGGCCGGCGAACTGTTCCAGGATGTGCCGTGGGTAGACGGCGCCCGTGGGGTTGTTCGGATTGATGATCACGATCCCCTTGGTGCGGTTGGTGATCTTCGCTTCAACATCGGCCATGTCCGGCCACCAGTTGTCCGCCTCATCGCAGATGTAGTGCACGGCCTTGCCGCCGGTCAGGGTCACGGCGGCGGTCCACAGGGGGTAGTCCGGGGCGGGAACCAGGATTTCGTCGCCGTTCTCCATGAAGGCCTGCAGGCACATGGAGATCAATTCGCTGACGCCGTTGCCGACCACGATGTCCTCGACCCCGATGTTCATCAGGCCACGGGTCTGGTAGTACTGCGAGATGGCGGTCCGGGCCGTGAAGATTCCCTTGGAATCGCTGTAGCCCTGGGCACCGCGAAGGTGGTGGATCATGTCCACCACTACGGACTCGGGCGCTTCCAGCCCGAAAGGTGCCGTGTCCCCGAGGTTCATTTTGAGGATCCGGTGCCCTTCAGCCTCCATGTTCTTGGCGGCCTCAAGGATGGGACCGCGGAGTTCGTAACGGACATTGCGGAGTTTGCTGGAGTGTTGCATGGCGCGCATGGTTGATCTTTTCACAAAGCACGACGACGGGCGGCGGGGAAGGCCAGTCCGTGGACGCGTGCTGGCAGAGCGCTCCTTATTCGATAAGTTGTGAACTTGTAGTACTGCCTTCCTGCGGTGGTGCACGGCGGAACGGGAAGGAAGTACCCCACGTGGGCGGTGTGCTGATCGGACTGGCGGTGATCGGCGTCGTCATTGCCGTCGGATACCTTGCGGCGCGCTGCGGCCTGGGCGATGAACCCACCATCAACGCCCTGACCCGCACCGCCTTCTTCATCACCAACCCGGTCCTGCTGTTCACGGTGGTGCTGAAATCGGACCTGTCCGTGGTCTTTTCCGCCTATGTTCCGCTGGCCATGATCACGGCGGCGGCCACCGCGCTGTTATACGTGGCCGCCAGCCGGATCTGGTTCCGGCGGCCCCTGGCCGAGACCGCAGTGGGTGCCATGGCCGGCTCCTACGTCAACGCGAACAACATCGGCATCCCCATCACGCTCTATGCCCTGGGGGATGCAACCCCGGTGGCCCCGGTCCTGCTGGTCCAGCTCCTCCTGTTCGCCCCGCTGGTCCTGACCCTGCTGGACCTCTCGGAAGCCGGCCGGTTCTCGCCCCGGCTGATGCTCACGCAGCCCTTCCGCAACCCGATGATCATCGCCTCGCTCCTGGGTGTGGTCCTGGCGGCGTTCCACGTGGAGCTGCCCGCCCCGGTGATGGCGCCGCTCACCCTGCTCGGAGGTGCTGCTGTCCCGGTGGTGCTGCTGGCCTTCGGCATGTCGCTGCGCGGCACCAGGATGCTCCGGAGCGGCGGGCACACGGCCGAAATCCTCACTGCCACGGCGCTGAAGTCCGCTGCGATGCCTGCCGTGGCATACGTCGTCGGACGCTTCCTGTTCAACCTGGACCACCACATGCTCCTGGGGGTGGTGCTCATGGCTGCGCTGCCCTCGGCCCAGAACGTGTTCCTGTTCGCCAGCAAGTATGGGCGCGGGGTGGCCGTGGCGCGGGAGACCATCCTGCTCTCCACGGCGGCCGCTGCACCGGCGCTGGTGCTGGTCGTGTGGCTGCTGGCGGCCTGAAGCGGGCGCGCCGCCCTACCGCCCGGGCCGCCGGCCGGGCAAGAATGGGCACATGGAACTTCCCGTGATGCCGCCCGTCCCGCCCATGCTCGCCAAGGCCGTCAGCGGCATCGACGGCATCCCCGGCACCGGAGACCTCAGCTACGAACCCAAATGGGATGGCTTCCGGTCCATCATTTTCCGTGACGGCGATGACCTGGAAATCGGCAGCCGCAACGAAAAACCCATGACCCGCTACTTCCCGGAACTGGTGGCCGCGCTCAAGGAAAACCTGCCCCCGCGCTGCGTGGTGGACGGCGAGATCATCCTGGTGGGGGCGTCGGGGGACCGGCTGGATTTCGATACCCTGCAGCAGCGCATCCACCCCGCCGCCAGCCGGGTGAAGATGCTGTCGGAACAGACTCCAGCAAGCTTTGTGGCCTTCGACCTCCTGGCCCTGGGCGGCGACGACTACACCGGGCGGCCCTTTTCGGAGCGTCGGGCCGCGCTGGAGAAGGCGCTCGCCGGCAGCAAGGCGCCCGTCCACCTCACCGCCGCCACCACGGACAAGGACACCGCCGCGCAGTGGTTCGAGCAGTTCGAGGGGGCCGGGCTGGACGGCATCGTGGCCAAGCGGCTGGACGGCCGGTACGAGCCGGACAAGCGGGTGATGTTCAAGGTCAAGCATGAGCGGACCGCGGACTGCGTGGTGGCCGGCTACCGCCTGCACAAGAGCGGGCCGGACGCCATCGGCTCGCTGCTGCTGGGGCTCTACAAGGACGACGGCGGCCTGGCCAGCGTGGGAGTGATTGGCGCCTTCCCCATGAAGCGCCGGCAGGAGCTGTTCCAGGAGCTGCAGCCGCTGGTGACGGACTTCGACAACCACCCCTGGGCCTGGGCCAAGCAGGAGGAGGGCGAACGGACGCCGCGCAACGCCGAGGGCAGCCGCTGGAGTGCCGGGAAGGACCTGTCCTTCGTGCCCCTGCGGCCCGAACTGGTGGTCGAGGTCCGCTACGACCACATGGAGGGCGACCGGTTCCGCCACACCGCCCAGTTCAACCGCTGGCGGCCGGACCGGGACCCGGAATCCTGCACGTATGCGCAGCTGGAGGAGCCGGTGAACTTCGACCTCGCCTCGGTGCTGGAGACCGGCCGGTAGCCGCAGCGGCGCGTCCGCGCAGACGGGTCCGGTTTTAACGGGGGAGAGCCCGCCATTTGGGGGAATGGCGGGCTCTCCGGCCTGAAAACCGGGCCAGTCTGTGCGCGGCGGACGGCCTACTTCAGGCCGAGCAGCTTGGTGGGCGTCCGGAAGGATTCCTTTGCCGTCAGGGCGGATACGGCTGCGACGGCGCAGATGATGGCGGTGAAGATGCTGATCTGGACCCAGCCGCCGGGCTTGATGCCGCCCATGGCGGCGACGATTGCCGGGGCGAACCCTGCCATCAGGAAGCCCAGCTGGGTGCCGATGGCCAGGCCGGAAAAGCGGACCTTGGTGCTGAACATCTCGGCGTAGAAGGACGGCCAGACGGCGTTGGCTGCTGCATAGCCGCCGGAGAAGTAGCCGATGGCGGCAAGGAACATCAGCGCGACGCTGCCGGATTCCAGGCTGAGCAGGAACACGGGGGTCAGGATGGCGCTGGCCAGGGCACCGTAGATGAAGACGGGCTTGCGGCCGATCCTGTCCGCCAGCATTCCGAAGAGCGGCTGCGTGCCCAGGGCCACGATATTGGCGGCCACGACCAGCCAGAGGGTGGTGGTGCCGTCCACGCCGGCCACGGTCTTGGCGTAGCTGATGGCGAGGGTGCCGAACACGGTGGAGACGGCGGCGATGAAGGCGCAGCAGATAACGCGGAGGACGTCGCGCCAGTGGCCCTTGAGCAGGTCCGCCACGGGAAGCTTGGCGATCTCGGCGTTCTTCCGGGCTTCCTCGAACGCGGGCGGCTCGTGCAGGGTGCGGCGGATGAGGAATGCCACCACGACCACCACGGCGCTGAGCCAGAAGGGAATGCGCCAGCCGATGCCGTACTTGATCTCATCCGGCAGTGCCAGGACGGGGATGAACACCAGGGCCGCGAGGATCTGGCCGCCCTGGGTGCCGGTGAGGGTCCAGGAGGTGAAGAAGGAGCGGCGGTTGTCCGGGGCGTGCTCCAGGGTCATGGAGGACGCACCTGCCTGCTCGCCTGCCGCGGAGAGGCCCTGGCAAAGGCGGGCCAGCACCAGCAGCGCCGGGGCCCACCAGCCAACGGTGTGGAAGTCGGGCAGGCAGCCGATGATGAAGGTGGAGGCACCCATGAGCAGCAGGGTGAACATCAGGACCTTCCGGCGTCCCACGCGGTCGCCGAAGTGGCCCAGGATGATCGCGCCGATGGGACGTGCCACGTAGGCGAACCCGAAGGTCGCGAAGGACATGATGGATGCGTTGGCATCGGCGTTGGGGAAGAAGACCGTGGGGAAAATCAGTGCTGCGGCGGAGCCGAAGATGAAGAAGTCATAGTATTCGACGGCGCTGCCCAGGAAGCTGGCGACGGCGGCCCTCTTGGGCGTCCCGGCGTGGGTGAGGGCGCCCTCCCCGGCGGACGGAAGTGTCTGGCTCATGGTGTTCCTTTGGTGTGACGACATTGTCGCGGATGGATCTGGGGTCCGCAGCCGCCGTTGCCTTGGTGCGGGCGGGGATGCGGCTGGAGTCCGGTAGAAAGACCCGGCAGGGGTAGCCACATGGTGGGAGCTACTTGTGCGATACAGAAACTATGACTGTGAGGACAGTCACCTGTCAAGAAAATAATCACCATCTAGAAATAGCTCTCACATTGTGGCAATATCGAAGCATGAGTGTGAACCAAGCCACAATGAACGACGACGTTCAGCCGGACCCAGCCGCGCTGGCCGAAGAGCCCGAGGGTGCAACCAGGGCGGGGGCCAGGAAGGCGGCGGACCGCACGGACATGGTGGGCAAAGCCCTGGGACTGCTGGTGCTGCTGGGGGAGGAGCCCCGCGGTGCAAGTGCCGCCGAAATATCCCGCCGGGCGGAACTGCCGTTCAGCACCACCTACCGCCTGCTCGGATCACTGGCGCGCGATGGATTCGTGGACTACGAGCCGGATGGCCGCCGGTACCACCTCGGCCTCCGGATCTTCCAGCTGGGCCAGCGCGTTTCCAACCACCACGGTTTCGCCGGCACGGCCATGCCGGTATTGCGCAGGGTGACTGCCGAAACCGGTGAAGCAACCATCCTCAGCGTCCGCGACGGCCTCCACCATCTCACTGTCAGCAAGGTGGACGGCCCGCAGATTTTCCGGGTGACCAGCGACCCCGGCCACCTGGGATCCCTGTCCACCACCGCCGTCGGAAAGGCCCTGGTGGCATTCGCCGAGGATGCGGAGCGCGAAAAGCTCCTCGCAGAGTTGCCGCTTGAGCCGCTGACCGGGAAGTCCATCACGGACCGGGAGGCGTTCCGGGCCGAGATTGCCCAGGTGCGCCGGCAGGGGTACGCCGTCATGGATGAAGAGAATGAGGCCGGCATGCGGGCGGTTGCCGTGCCGCTGCTCAACAGCCAGGGTCACGCCTTCGCGTCACTGGCAACGGCGGTTCCCGTCTTCCGGCTGGACCTGGCGGACCTGATCGCCCATGTTCCCCTGCTGCAGGAGGCTGCCGCCGAGCTGGCGGCCCGGCTGCCGCAGCGATAGCGCGCTCGGCGCACGCCCACTTCTCGCCACCCGTTTGTTCGTATAAAGAACATAAGTGCGATAAGTGAACATCTGTTGTACTGTAATCCCTATCACCCCGCAGCGCGGCCTGAGTCCGCGCCTGCCCGGTGCCGTACCAAAGGAGCTGCACGCATGAGCATTCGAACTGAGTCCTACCTGGTGGGACTGGTTGGTGACGGCGTCACGCCATCGCTCACGCCGCCCATGCACGAACGGGAAGGTGACGTGCAGGGCCTGCGCTACCTGTACCGGCCCATCGACCTGCTGGAACTGGGGCTGACCGGGGAATCGGTGGGCGCCATCCTGGACAGTGCCCGCACCCTGGGCTTCAACGGCCTGAACATCACCCATCCCTGCAAGCAGCTGGTCCTGCAGCACCTGGACGAGGTCAGCCCGGACGCGCGGCGGCTCGGTGCCGTGAACACCGTGGTCATCCGGGACGGCCGCTTCATCGGCCACAACACGGACTTCTCCGGCTTTGCTGCCGCCCTGGCATCCGGCCTGCCCGGCGCGCGGCTGGACCGCGTGGTCCAGCTCGGCGCAGGAGGTGCCGGCTCCGCCGTCGCCTACGCCCTCCTCAGCGCAGGTGTGCAATCCCTTGACCTGGTGGACATGGATCCGCAGCGCGCCGCGGCGCGGGCCGCCGAACTGGCAGGCTTCTTCCCGGACAGCACCGTGACGGCACGCACGACGACGGAGCTGCCGCAGCTGATGCGCGTGGCCGACGGCCTGGTGCACTGCACGCCGGTAGGCATGGCAGCCCACCCGGGCGTCCCGCTGGATATGGATTTGCTGGAGCCCCGGCACTGGGTGGCGGACATCGTCTACCGCCCCATCGACACCGAACTGGTCCGCGGCGCCCGCGCCAAGGGCTGCGAGGTCCTGGACGGCGGCCGGATGGCGGTGGGCCAGGCAGCCGACGCCTTCCGGATCTTCACCGGGCTGGAAGCTGACCCGGAACGCATGCGCTCCCACTTCCTGGAGCTTGTGGCCGCCGAGGCGGTGGCCGCCTGATGCGCACCGGAATCGCCACCGTGTGCCTCTCCGGCACCCTGAAGGAAAAGATGCAGGCCTGCGCCATCGCCGGCTTTGACGGGATTGAGATCTTCGAGCAGGACCTGGTCACCTCACCGCTGAGCCCCGAGGACGTACGCAGGATGGCAGCGGACCTGGGCCTCGGCCTGGACCTGTACCAGCCCTTCCGCGATTTCGACGGCGTCACCCCGGACCTGCTCAAGGCCAACCTCCGGCGCGCGGAGGCCAAGTTCAAGCTCATGGCGCGCCTGGGCATGGACACCATCCTGGTCTGCTCCAACGTGGCCACCGCCACCATCGACGATGACGGCGTCCGCGCCGAACAGCTGGCGCAGCTGGCAAACCTGGCGGGGGACCACGGCGTCAAAGTCGCCTACGAAGCCCTGGCATGGGGCAAGTACGTCAACGACTACGAGCATGCCTACCGTTTGGTGGACATGGTGGACCACCCCAACCTGGGCACCTGCCTGGACTCTTTCCACATCCTCTCCCGCGACTGGGACACTGCCCCGATCGAGGACATCAACCCGGAAAAGATCTTCTTCGTCCAGGTGGCGGACGCCCCCAAGCTCTCCATGGACGTCCTGTCCTGGAGCCGCCATTACCGCGTGTTCCCGGGCGAGGGACAGTTCGAGCTGGCCAAGTTCATGGGCCACGTGGTCCGCGCCGGCTACACCGGGCCGGTTTCGCTCGAGGTGTTCAACGACGTCTTCCGCCAGTCGGACGTCGAGCGCACCGCGGTGGATGCCATGCGGTCCCTGATCTGGCTGGAGGAGCAAAGTGCCAAATGGCTCGCCGGCACCGAAGCCGCACCCGGCACCGCAGCCGCGCTCCGCCGTCGCTATCCCATGGAACTTGCCACGCTGCCCAAGGTCAACGAGCCCGCCGGCTTCAACTTCGCCGAGGTCAAAGCGGACGATACCGCCCAGCTGGAGAAGCTCCTGGGCCAGCTCGGGTTCCAGTTCGAAGGCCGCCACCGTACCAAGGACGTGCAGCTGTGGACCATGGGGCAGGCCCGGGTCATCATCAACGAGCAGGCGGCGCAGCACGCTGAGCCGGCCATCGCGGCGCTGGGATTCGACGTCGATTCCCCCGTGATCGCCTCAGCCCGCGCCCAGCAGCTCAAGGCCCCCGTGGTGGCCCGCAAGGTCCAGGCGGACGAGGAAGTGTTCCAGGGCATCGCCGCGCCGGACTCCACCGAGATCTTCCTCTGCCAGGGCAGCCCGGACGGCACCGCGGCCTGGACGCACGAATTCGGCGAAGGGCTGGAACACCCCTCGGCCGGAACCACGGCGGTCATCGACCACGTCAACCTGGCCCAGCCCTGGCAGCACTTCGATGAAGCCGTCCTCTTCTACACCAGCGCCCTGGCCCTGGAGCCGCAGCCATTCGCCGAGGTTCCCAGCCCCAGCGGGCTGGTGCGCTCGCAGGTCATGCAGACCTCCGACGGCGCGGTGCGGCTGGTCCTGAACCTCGCCCCGATCCAGCAGGCCCGGCACGAGGCCCGCAAGACCTACCAGGAACACATCGCCTTCGCCGTGGAGGACCTCGTGGCCACCGCCCGGGCCGCCCGGGAGCGCGGCCTGGAATTCCTGCAGATCCCGGCCAACTACTACGAGGACCTGGACGCCCGGTTCGACCTGGAACCCGGATTCCTGGCCACCCTGCAGGAGCTCAACCTGCTCTTCGACCGGGATGCCGACGGCGAGTTCCTGCACTTCTACACCGCGACCGTGGGCAGCGTGTTCTTCGAAATGGTCGAACGCCGCGGCGGCTACGACGGCTACGGCGCCCCGAACGCCCCGGTACGGCACGCGGTCCAGTACGACTCGCTGCACCGCACCACTTAAACCCGCACCACCCAGACGCAACAAACCCAACAGATCAGAAAGGAGCCAGCCGTGAAGGAAGACATCAACGCCGAGCTGGAGTCGGAGGAGCTCGTGCCCCCGGCCGAACCGAAGGCTGCCCACCAGCCCCTGGACAAGGCCATCGAGTCGCAGGCGGACCTCAGCGCAGAGATCAACGCCATCGGCGAGGCCTACCGCCGCGCGCTCAAGGACGGCGGCCGGCCGGAGATCCAGCCCCGGCTGGACTACCCGCCGTACCGCAGCAGCATCCTGCGCCACCCCACCAAGAGCCTGCAGCACGCGGACCCGGAAACCATCGAGCTGTACTCGCCGGCCTTCGGGCACCAGGACGTGCACGCCCTGGAATCGGACCTCACCATCCAGCACAACGGCGAGCCCCTGGGCGAGCGCATCATCGTCTCCGGCAAGGTCCTGGACGGCGACGGCCGCCCGGTGGCGGGCCAGCTCGTGGAAATCTGGCAGGCCAACTCCTCCGGCCGCTACATCCACAAGCGTGACCAGCACCCCGCACCCATCGACCCCAACTTCACGGGTATTGGCCGCTGCATCACCGGCCCGGACGGTTCTTACCGGTTCATCACCATCAAGCCCGGGGCGTACCCGTGGAAGAACCACCTGAACGCGTGGCGGCCGGCGCACATCCACTTCTCGCTGTTCGGCACCGAGTTCACCCAGCGCATCATCACCCAGATGTACTTCCCCGGCGACCAGCTGTTCCCGCTGGACCCGATCTACCAGACCATCGTGGACCAGGACGCCCGCGACCGGCTGGTGGCCACGTATGACCACAGCATCACCGAGCCCGAATGGGCCCTGGGCTACAACTGGGACATCGTCCTGACTGGCCCGAAGCGCACCTGGACCGAAAACGAGGCGCTCGGCGCCGAAGGCGACGAGGAGTAGGAAAGATGACCAAGCTGGTACCCACCCCCGGCCAGACCGTGGGCCCCTTCTACGGCTACGCGCTCCCGTTCGAGAAGGACAACGAACTCCTGCCTCCCGGCTTCCCGGGCTCCATCCGCCTGCAGGGCACCGTGTACGACGGGGCCAGCCACACCATCCCGGACGCCATCCTGGAAATCTGGCAGCCCGACGCGGACGGCAAGGTTGTCCAGCGCACCGGTTCCCTGGTCCGCGACGGCTACACCTTCACCGGCTGGGGCCGCGGCGCCGTGGGCAACTCCGGCGTCTTCACCTTCACTACCGTCAACCCCGGCCCCACCAAGCCGGGAGCGGCACCGTTCATTTCGGTGGCCCTTTTCGCCCGCGGCCTGACCAACCGGCTGTTCACCCGCATCTACCTGCCGGAGGACACCGAGGCACTGGCCAACGATCCCCTGCTCAGCTCGCTGGACCCGGAGCGCCGCAAGACGCTCATCGCCCGCCGCGACGCCGACGGCGGCCTCACCTGGGACATCCGCCTCCAGGGTGAGGGCGAGACGGTCTTCCTGGACTTCCAGTGACCCACGCCGCCGCTTTGGGAGACTTGCGCGCCTTCGCGGAAGAGGCCGACGCCGGCCTGCTCACCCCCGTCTCAGCGTCGCCGTTGGTGGCGGCGCTGACGGGGGACCGGGCCGTGCTGGCGGCCATCCTCGCCGTCGAAGCCGGCTGGGCCGCCGTGCTGCAACGGGCCGGGCTGGCACCGGCCGGTGCGGCCGCCGTCGTCGCCTCCGCCGCCGAGGCGGGGCGCTACGACCTGGCCGGTATCGCGCTGCGCGCCCAAGGCGGCGGCAACCCGGTGATCCCGCTGCTGGCGGACCTCCGGAAGAACGTAGCGGCGCTCGATGCCGCGGGAATTGGTGCCGCAAAGGCCGTGCACACCTCCCTGACCAGCCAGGACGTGCTGGACACTGCCTTGATGCTGCTGGCCCGCAACACCGTCCACGCGGTGCTGGCAGACCTGAAAGGCACCACGGCTGCGCTGGCACACCTTGCCGGGCAGCATGCGGACACGCTGTGCGTGGGCAGGAGCCTGACGCAGCATTCGCTTCCGTATACGTTTGGGCTGCGGGCCGCGCAGTGGTTCCAGGGCGTGGCTGCCGCAGGGCGCCAACTGGAAAACCTTGAATTCCCGGTCCAGTTCGGCGGAGCGGCGGGAACACTCGCTGCCGGAACCGTGCTGACGGCTGGCTCCGACGCCACGCCGTTCACCCTGGCCGACGCCCTGGCGGCCCAGCTGGGCCTCGCCCCGGCCGCGGCTCCCTGGCACACCAACCGCCTGGCCATCACGTCCCTGGGCCATGCGCTGGCTTCCACGCTGGACGCCTTCGGAAAGATCGCCGCCGACGTCCTGTTCCTGAGCCGGCCCGAGGTGGCTGAAGTCGCCGAGCCGCGGGCGGCCGGGCGCGGGGTCTCCTCGGCCATGCCGCAGAAGCAGAACCCGGTGCTGTCCGTCCTGGTCCGCAGCGCCGCGCTGCAGGCACCGCAGCTTGCCGCCCAGCTGCACGTGGCCGCCGCCAACTTCAACGACGAACGCCCGGACGGCGCCTGGCACACCGAATGGCCGGCCCTCCGCCAGCTGCTGGCCCTGGCCCTCGGCGCCGCAGGCCACCTGCGGGAACTCGCCGAAGGGCTCCGGGTGTTCCCGGACGGCATGCGCCGCAACCTCGACCTGTCCGGCCCGCTGCTGCTGGCCGAAGGCGTCACCGCCGCCGTGGCTCCGCTGCTTGCGGAGCAGGACGGGCGCACCGGCAAGCAGCAGCTGCAACAGGTGGTGGACCGGACCCTCGAAGCACCTCCTTCGGAGCAAGCCGGAACGTACCGCAGGCTGTTCCGCGAAGCCGTCCCCGCCGCCGTCGTCCCGGACGCCCGGCTGGAGGAACTCCTGGACCCCGCCAGCTACCTGGGCCAATCGGCGGAGATCACCCGCCGCATCCTTGCCGCCTACCCCGAATTTGATTCCACCACCACCGACGCGAATGGAGCTTCCCGTGGCTAAGCCGGCCTTGAAGGCAGCGCTGCTGTCCCCCCAACGTCCCCTGGGCGACCACCCCCTGATCGTGGCAGGCCCGTCCCTGGGCACCTCCACGATCCTGTGGAACAGGGTGGCGTCCCTGCTCGGCAATGATTACGACGTAGTGGCCTGGGACCTCCCCGGCCACGGGGTTTCGCCCGCCGCCGTCGAAGGGTTCGACGTCGCCGCGCTCGCTGATGCCGTGGTGGACCTGGTGGACTCCATCGCCCCCGGCGAAAACTTCCACTACGCCGGGGTTTCCCTGGGCGGCGCGGTGGGCCTGCAGCTGGGCATCAAGCACGGTGGACGGCTGAAGAGCCTCTCCGTGCAGAACAGCGGCGCCAAGATTGGCACCCCCGAAGGCTGGCTGGAGCGCGCGGAAACCGTCCGCACGCAGGGCACGCCCGTGATGATCCAGGGGTCCGCCCAGCGCTGGTTCGCGCCGGGCTTCATGGACCGGGAACCCGAGTTCAGCAGCAGGCTCCTGCATGCCCTGCGCGACGCCGACCGCTTCAGCTACGCCTTCTGCTGCGAAGCGCTGGCCGCCTTCGACGTCCGGGAAGAGCTGGGCAGCATCACCGTCCCCACCCAGGTGATCGCCGGGTCCCTGGACGGTGTGGCCACGCCCGCCATGGCCGAGGAAGTGGCCGCGGGTATCACCGCAGCGGGCGGCACCGCGACGGCGGTGACCGTGGAGGGCATCTCCCACCTGGCACCCGCGGAGGCCCCGGCCCATGTTGCGGACCTGATGCGCAGCCTGGCCACCTGGGCCGAATCACGGCAGGCCGCCCAGTGAGCGGCGCTGAACACGACGGGGCGCAGCGCCACGGCGTAGTCCAGCCCGGCGCCACCAGCCAGGAGATCTACGACGGCGGCATGGCGGTCCGGCGCCAAGTGCTCGGTGACGCGCACGTGGACCGCGCCAACACCAACAAGGACGAATTCACCGACGACTTCCAGGACATGATCACCCGCATCGCCTGGGGCGGCATCTGGACCCGGCCCGGCCTGACCCGCCAGATGCGCTCAGCGGTCACCATCACCGCCATGGTGGCGCACGGCCACTGGGAGGAGCTGGCCATGCACATCCGCGCCGCCCTCCGGAACGGCCTCAGCAGGGATGAGATCAAGGAAATCCTGCTGCAGACCGCCATCTACTGCGGAGTCCCCTCCGCCAACACCGCCTTCAAGACCGCCCAGCAGGTCTTTCGAGAAATGGATACCACCCCGTGAACCAGGCTTTTGTGTACGACGCTGTGCGCACCCCCTTCGGCAAGTTCGGCTCCGGCCTTGCTGCCGTCCGTCCGGACGATCTTGCCGCGCACGTCATCAAGGAATCCGTAAAGCGGGCGCCGTCCCTCGACGTCGAGCGGATCGACGAAGTGGTGTTCGGCAACGCGAACGGTGCCGGTGAGGAGAACCGCAACATCGCCCGGATGGGCACGCTGCTGGCCGGGCTCCCGGTTTCCATCCCGGGCACCACGGTGAACCGGCTCTGCGGGTCCTCGCTGGATGCGGCTATTATTGCCTCCCGCCAGATCAACGCCGGCGACGCCGACCTGATGCTCGTCGGTGGCGCCGAGTCGATGTCCCGCGCCCCATGGGTGCTGCCCAAGACGGAGAAGCCCTACCCGGCCGGGGACATGACCCTGGCGTCCACCACGCTGGGCTGGCGCCTGGTGAACAAGGCGATGCCCAAGGAGTGGACCATCTCCCTGGGCGAAGCCACTGAGCGGCTCCGTGAAAAGTACGGTGTGACCCGGGAGGCGCAGGACGAGTTCGCCGCTGCCTCGCACAACCTGTCCGCCGCCGCCTGGGACGAAGGGTTCTACGACAACCTGGTCACCCCGGTCCCCGGCACGGACCTGGTCCGCGATGAAGGCATCCGTGCCGGGTCTTCGGCGGAGAAGCTCGCGGGGCTGAAGACCGTGTTCCGGGCAGAGAACGGCACTGTTACCGCCGGTAACGCGTCCCCGCTGTCCGACGGCGCCTCCGCGGCCTGGATCGGTTCCGAGGCGGCCGCCGGGCTGCTGGGGCTGGACCCGCTGGCGCGTATCGCCGGGCGCGGCGCGCACGCCAATGATCCGCAGTACTTCGGTTACGCCCCGGTCGAGGCGGCGAACAAGGCCCTCGAAAAGGCGGGGATCGGCTGGGAGCAGGTGGGCGCCGTCGAACTTAACGAAGCCTTCGCGGCGCAGTCCCTGGCCTGCATCAACGCCTGGGGTGTTGACCACTCGATCGTGAACCGGCACGGCGGGGCGATTGCCATGGGGCACCCGCTGGGCGCTTCCGGGACCCGGATCCTGGGCACCCTGGCCCGGTCCCTGCAGGCCTCCGGCGAACGCTGGGGCGTCGCCGCGATCTGCATCGGCGTGGGCCAGGGCCTGGCCGTCGTGCTCGAAAACATGACCGCCGCCGGAACCAACACTGGAAAGGACCAGTAATGCTGAACTTCGTAGATTCGGTCCAGGACGCCGTCGCCGGCATCAAGGACGGCTCCACCGTGATGATCGGCGGGTTCGGCAACGCCGGCCAGCCGTTCGAACTGATCGACGCGCTGCTGGACTGCGGCGCCACGGACCTGACCGTGGTGAACAACAACGCCGGCCAGGGAGACCAGGGCCTGGCCCTGCTGATCAAGGAGGGCCGGGTGAAGAAAATGATCTGCTCGTTCCCGCGGCAGTCCGATTCCTGGCACTTCGACGCCAAATACAAGGCCGGCGAAATCGAGCTCGAACTCGTCCCGCAGGGCAACCTCGCCGAACGCATCCGCGCCGCGGGGGCCGGCATCGGCGGGTTCTTCACCCCCACCGGCTACGGCACCATGCTGGCCGAGGGCAAGGAAACCCGTTTCCTCGATGGCAAGTGGCAGGTCTTCGAGACCCCCATCCACGCCGACGTCGCCCTGGTCAAGGCCCTCAAGGCGGACGGCAAGGGCAACCTGGTGTACCGCAAGACCGCCCGGAACTTCGGTCCCATCATGGCCGCGGCCGCGAAGCGCACCATCGTCCAGGTCTCCGAAATCGTCCCGACCGGGGGACTGGACCCGGAGAACGTGGTCACCCCGGGGATCTACGTCAACAGCATCGTCAAAGTTGCCGGCAGCGGCAGCGCAGCAGGAAAGGCGGCCTGAGATGAGCCTCACCGAAACCAGCATCAAGACGTCCGAAACGCCGCTGGGCCGCGATGACCTGGCCAAACTGGTGGCCAGGGACATCGCGCCCGGGTCCTTCGTGAACCTGGGCATCGGCCAGCCCACCCTGGTGTCCAACTACCTCACCGAGGAACAGGACATCACCCTCCACACGGAGAACGGCATGCTGGGCATGGGCCCGGAAGCCAAGGGCGACCAGATCGACGGCGACCTGATCAACGCCGGCAAGATCCCGGTGACCGAACTCCCCGGTGCGTCCTACTTCCACCACGCGGACTCGTTCGCCATTATGCGCGGCGGGCACCTGGACATCTGCGTCCTGGGCGCCTTCCAGGTCTCCGCCACCGGTGACCTCGCGAACTGGCACACCGGGGCCCCCGGGGCGATTCCCGCCGTCGGGGGTGCCATGGACCTGGCCACCGGTGCCAAGGACGTCTTCGTGATGATGACGCTTTTGACCCGCGAGGGCGCCTCGAAGATCGTGGACGCGTGCACCTACCCGATCACCGGCGTCGGCTGCGTCACCCGCGTCTACACGGACAAGGCTGTCTTCCTCATCGGCCCGGACGGGGTCTCCGTCCGGGAAACCTTCGGCTGCACCCTCGAGGAACTCCAGGAACTGGTGCCCGTCCCGCTGAAGGCCACGCCCGTCGCCGGACGCCAGGACCCGGGCGCGTCCTAGGATTGGTAACCATGACCGACGCCGCAGGTACCGACACCAGGCCCGCCCCGCAGGCCGGCGACCAGTATGTCCAGTCGCTGGCCCGGGGGCTGGCGGTAATCCGTGCCTTCGACGCCGACCGTCCCGTCATGACGCTCACCGAGGTCGCCTCCCGCACTGGCCTGACACGGGCCACGGCGCGCCGCTTCCTGCACACGCTGGTGGAGCTCGGCTACGTACGGACCGACGGCAAGACCTTTGCGCTGACCGCCAAGGTCCTCCAGCTGGGGTACGCGTACCTTTCCGGGCTGTCGCTGCCGCAGCTCGCACAGCCGCACCTGGAGGAGCTGTCCCTCAAGCTGGGCGAATCCACGTCCGCCGCGGTGCTGGACGGAACGGACATCGCCTATATTGCGCGGGTGACCAGCCGCCGGATCATGACCGTTGGCATCACCGTGGGCACCCGGTTCCCGGCCTATGCCACCTCGATGGGCCGGGTGCTGCTCGCTTACCTCCCGCCCGCGGACCTGAAGGCCTACCTGGCGTCCGCCGAGGTCAGGCCGCTCACTCCGCGCGCCCTGGGCTCCGTGGACCAGCTGGTGGCGGTCCTTGACAGCGTCCGGGCCCAGGGCTGGTGCCTGCTGGACCAGGAACTGGAGCTGGGGCTCATGTCCGTGGCCGCGCCGGTGTACGACGGGGCCAAGGTGGTGGCGGCCGTGAACGTGTCGCTGCAGGCCCAGTCCGTGGAGGCCAAACCGGACCCGCAGGCGTACCTGGCATCGGTGGCGCAGGAGATCGTTGCCACCGCCAAGCTGATTTCCGCCGACCTTACAGCCCGGGGCTAGCAGGAGCCCGGGCTTCAGTCCACGTACCGCAGTCCGGCTTCCTCCAGCGGTCCGCGCATGCCGTAGATGTCCAGGCCCAGCTCTCCTGCTGCGAAGCGCCCACGCTTGGCTTTCTCGTTGTCTTCGCGTTTCCGGGCGGCTTCCGCGACGTCGGCGGCACGGGAGGCAGGGACCACGGCCACGCCGTCGACGTCGGCAATCACCACGTCCCCGGGGCTCACCAGCGCGTTGGCGCAGACCACCGGGATATTCACTGAGCCGAGGGTGGCCTTCACGGTGCCCTTGGAGTTGATGGCCCGGCTGAACACGGGAAAGTCCATGGCCTGTAGGGCTGCCACATCGCGGCAGCCGCCGTCAATGACCAGGCCGGCTGCACCCTGCGCCCGGAGCGATGTTGCCAGCAGCTCGCCAAAGAAGCCGTCCTCGCATTCGGTGGTGCAGCCGGCCACCACCACGTCTCCGGGCCGGACCTGTTCGGCCGCGACATGCAGCATCCAGTTGTCGCCGGGCTGCAGCAGGACGGTCACAGCGGTCCCGCACAGGGTGGCGCCGGGGTAGACGGGACGGATGTAAGGGCGCATGAGTCCCAGCCTCCCCATGGCTTCATGGACCGTGCTGACGCCGAAGGCGGAGAGGGCCTTGACGGCGTCCCCCGGCGCGCGGGTGATGTTGGTGTGGACCACCCCAAGTTCCTGCATCATGGTTCCCTTCGACGGCATCTCACCTGCCCTGCCGCTTGAGCAGGGCGTCAAGGCGCGGATAGGCGGCACGTGCGTTGTGCTCATGGATGGCACCGAGTTCGGCCTCGTCGAGGCCGGCGGCGTCGATGTAGCGTGCCGTGTCGTCGAAATGGTGGCCGGTCCACGGATCGATGTCCCGGACCGCGCCGATCATTTCGGAGGCGAAAAGGATGTTCTGCGTGGGGATGACTTCCAGCAGCAGGTCGATTCCGGGCTGGTGGTAGACGCAGGTGTCGAAAAAGACGTTCTGCAGGAGGTGTTCTTCCAGTTCGGGTTTCCCCAGGGCCATGGCAAGGCCGCGGAAGCGCCCCCAGTGGTAGGGCACTGCGCCGCCGCCGTGGGGAATGATGAGCTTCAGGGTGGGGAAGTCCCTGAACAGGTCTCCCTGGATGAGCTGCATGAACGCGGTGGTGTCCGCATTGAGGTAGTGGGCGCCGGTGGTGTGGAAGGCCGGGTTGGCGCTGGTGCTCACATGGACCATGGCTGGGATGCCGTACTCCACCATTTTCTCGTAGACCGGATACCAGTGCCGGTCAGTCAGGGGCGGGGCAGTCCAGTAGCCGCCGGACGGGTCGGGGTTCAGGTTCAGGGCCACGGCCCCGTAATCCTCCACGCAGCGCGTCAGTTCGGGGAGGCAGGTTGCAGGGTCCACGCCGGGGGACTGGGGGAGCATGGCGGCCGGGACGAACCGTTCGGGGTAGAGCCGGCTGACCCGGTGGCAGAGTTCGTTGCAGATGGCAGCCCATTCCGCCGAGGTTTCGAAGGAACCGACGTGGTGGGCCATGAAGGACGCCCGTGGCGAGAAGATGGTGAGGTCGATGCCACGCTCATCCATGAGCCGCAGCTGGTTCGCCTCGATGCTTTCGCGCAAGTCGTCGTCGGAAATCGCCAGGTCGGTGCGGGATGGCGCCAGTGAAGGATCCTGGAGGGCCGCCACCTGCCGGTCACGCCACAACCCAAGGGCGTCCGGGGCCGTGGTGTAGTGGCCGTGGATGTCAATAATCATCGCGCATGCTCCTGGCAGGGGCGCCTGCCGAACGGCGCCGTTCTAACTCGATAACCGCACAAGCAAATGTTGTCAGCAATATAGCTAACAATCAATGTTTTCCCGGGCCGGGGCGGACAAGTCTGGAGTACGCTGAATCCGGAAAATTGTCAGCAAAATTGGCAACCGGCCGAACAGGGAGATGGTGGGCAGTGGAAACCGTGGATGGAACGGGCCGGGCCCTCACGGCTGCCGAGCTCGCGGAGCTGCTGCGCACCGCCATCGTCAGCGGGGAACTGGTTCCCAACCAGCGCCTGGTGGAAGGTGACCTCGCTGCCGAGTACGGAGCAAGCCGCGGAAACATCAGGGTGGCCCTCTCGGAGTTGAGCGTGGAAGGCCTGGTGGAGCGCGTCCAGAACCGCGGGGCCAGGGTGCGTGCCGTCTCCGTGGACGAGGCCGTTGAAATCACCGAGGTGCGAGCTGCGCTGGAGGCGTTGTGTGCCCGCAAAGCCGCGGAACGGGCCACGGACAGTGACATTGCGGAGCTGCAGGAGCTGGCCGAGCGGATGAAGGGCGCCGTGGACCGCGGAGACCGGGAGTCCTACTCGGAAGGCAACCAGGCGATGCACGAAAAGATCATTGCCATGAGTGCGCAGAAGACCGCGGCAGCAACCATCCAACGTCTCCGCGGACAGGCCGTCCGCTTCCAGTTCCGCCTGGCACGCCAGCCGGGACGCCCGGCCGTCTCGCTCCCGCAGCACCTTGCCGTCATTGATGCCGTCTGCGCGCACGATGCCGACGCCGCCGCAGAGGCCATGCGCGTCCATCTGGAAAGCGTGGCCGACGCCATCCGCGCCAGCAACAAGTAGCCCCAACCGGTCTAGCCCGGGGGACGCCGCAGACCGGGAAGTCCCGGGCTGACAGGCGAATCGTTACCCACAACCTCCCCGCCGGCTACTCCCGCCGCGGGCCGCCGCGCTCTAGACTCAAGCCAACTGCGTGCAGCAGAGCCGCTGCACAGCTCGTCAGGAAGAGGAGTCGGCGGGTGAAACTGGGGATTCCGCGGGAACGCAGGGAGGGCGAGCGGCGCGTCGCCGCCACTCCCGATACCGTCAGGCAACTGGCGGCGATGGGACTGGACGTCCTGGTGGAAACCGGGGCGGGGGACGCCGCCGGGCATGCCGATGCCGGCTACCAGCAGGCCGGTGCCACCATCGTCCCGGTACTGGACACTACGGCCCTGGATGTCCTGGCCCACGTCCGGCCCCTTGACCCGAACACCGCCGCGTCCCTGCAAAAGGGAGCCGTGACGGTGGGGCTCGCGTCGCCGTCGTCCGAACTGCCCGCGGTCCAGGCGCTCGCTGACAACGGAATCACCTCCTTCGCCCTGGAACTGGTGCCCCGCATCTCCCGCGCCCAGTCCATGGACGCCCTGACCTCCCAGGCCCTGGTGGCCGGCTACCGCTGCGTCCTGGAGGCCGCCATCAGGCTGCCCCGGTTCTTCCCGCTGTACATGACAGCGGCGGGAACCGTCCCGCCAGCCCGCGTCCTGGTGCTCGGCGCCGGCGTGGCAGGGCTGCAGGCGATCGGCACCGCCAAACGGCTCGGTGCACGCGTCTTCGCGAACGACATCCGCCCCGCCTCCGCCGACGAGGTTGCGTCCATGGGCGGCACCTTCATCCGGCTGGACCTGGAAACCGCTGAAGCGGCCGGCGGCTACGCGCGGCAGCTCAGCTCCGACGCCGGAACCCGGCAGCGGCAGCTGCTGGCACCCCACGTGGCGCAATCGGACGTCCTGATCACGACGGCGGCAGTCCCCGGCCGTCCCGCGCCGCTTTTGGTGACGCGCGCGATGGTCCAGGGCATGCGCCCCGGTTCGGTCGTGGTGGACCTCGCCGCGGAATCCGGGGGCAATGTTGAAGGCTCCGTGGCAGGCCAGGACATCCCCATTCCCACCGCCGACGGAACCGGACACATCACCCTGGTGGGCTTGAAGGATCCGGCCTCCGCGATGGCGTCGGACGCCTCACGCCTCTACGCCAAGAACGTCGCCAACCTGCTGGCACTCCTGGTCCATGACGGCAGCCTCACGCTGGATTTCGACGACGAAGTAGTGGCCGGTGCCTGCCTCACCCACGCCGGGGAGGTGCGGCACCGTCCCACCGCGGAGCTGCTCGCGGCGCGGACGGCCACGGCAGCAGCGGGACAGGAAGGAACACGCTGATGGACGGAATCGCCCTGCTGACCATCACCGTGCTGGCGGTGTTCGTTGGCTTCGAGGTGGTCTCCAAGGTCTCCAGCACCCTGCACACGCCGTTGATGTCCGGCGCCAACGCCATCCACGGGATCATCCTGGTGGGGGCCATCATCGTCGCCGGCCAGGCCGCCGATCCGCTGGTGCTCGCGGTGGCGCTGCTCGCCGTCGTCCTCGCCACGGCCAACCTGGTGGGCGGGTTCGTGGTGACGGACCGGATGCTGCACATGTTCCATGCCAGGAAGGCCCCGGCCAAGGCAGGCGCCCAGCCCGAGGCAGGCAATAAATGAGCCTTCTTGACCCCGTCTGGACCTCGCTGCTCTACCTCGCCGCTGCGGTCTGCTTCATCCTCGCCCTGCGCGGACTCAGTTCCCCCCGGACGGCCCGCCGCGGAAACCTGGTGGGGGCACTTGGTGCGCTGATCGCCGTCGTCACCGTCTTCCTGTCCGCCCGGCTCGAGAACATCCCCTGGATCCTGGCCGCCATCGCCGTGGGTTCCGCGGTGGCGGCGCCCGTGGCGCGGCGGGTGAAAATGACGCAGATGCCGCAGCTCGTGGCCCTGTTCAACGGGGTGGGCGGCGGCGCGGCGGCCCTGGTGGCGCTCCTGGAGCTGGGCCACGCGGAAAACCCCTGGGTCCGGGTGGCGATTGTGTTCACGCTCCTGGTGGGCGCGGTGTCCTTCGCCGGTTCCGGGATTACGTTCGCCAAGCTGCAGGAACTGATGACCACCCGGCCGGTGGTCTTCCCGGGCCTTCCCGTGGTGATGGCGCTGGTCCTGCTGGCTGCCGTGGCGGCCGGCGTGGCCGTGGTCCTCACCGGAGCTGTTCCGCTTGCGGTCCTGCTGCTGGTCCTGGGCCTTGCCGCCGGTGTCCTCCTGGTGCTGCCCGTGGGCGGCGCCGACGTGCCCATCGTCATCTCACTCCTGAACGCCTTCACCGGCCTGGCCGTCGCGGCTTCGGGCCTGGTGCTGGGCAACGTCCTGCTGGTGGTGGCCGGCACCCTGGTGGGAGCCTCCGGCACCATCCTCACCCGGGCCATGGCGGCCGCCATGGGCAGGAGCGTGGCAGGCATCCTGTTCGGCGCTTTCCGGGGAGGTTCGACGGCGGGGTCCACGGCAGTGAGCGAACGTCCGGTCCGGTCGTCCTCGGCGGAGGACGTGGCGGTGCTGCTGGGGTATGCCCAGCGGGTGATCATCGTCCCCGGCTACGGGCTGGCGGTGGCGCAGGGCCAGCACACGGCTGCCGAGCTGGCCCTGGCCCTGGAAGCGCGGGGCATCAAAGTGGACTTTGCCATCCATCCCGTGGCCGGGCGCATGCCGGGCCACATGAACGTTCTGCTGGCGGAAGCCAATGTGCCCTATGAATCGCTCAAGGAGATGGGGGAGATCAACCCGGAGTTCAAGACCACCGATGTGGCCCTGGTGGTGGGTGCCAATGATGTGGTGAACCCGGCCGCCAAGACGTCCTCCGGGTCCCCGATCTACGGGATGCCCATCCTGGAGGTGGCGGAGGCCCGGCAGGTGGTGTTCCTGAAGCGCTCCATGCGCCCGGGATTCGCCGGAATCGAGAACGACCTGCTGTACGAGCCCCAGACATCCCTGCTGTTCGGGGATGCCAAGGACTCGCTGGCCCAGGTGCTGGGCGCGGTCAAGGCACTGTAGGCGGGGAACAGCCCCCGCGCCGGGTTACCCTTCTCTCAGAAGCTTGCTTTCCATCCGCCATCAGAGGACGCCATGACTGAGACCAGCTCCACTTCGCCCAAACGCGCCGCCATCATCGTCAATCCCGCCAAGCCGGTGGACATCGACGTGCGCGGGCTGGTGGCCAAGCATTGCGTGGAAAACGGCTGGGGCGAGGCCATCTGGCTGGAAACCACCAAGGAGGATCCCGGGGTCGGGCAGGCGAAGGAAGCGCTGGCCCAGGGTGCGGATATCGTCATCGCTGCCGGCGGTGACGGTACCGTCCGCTGTGTCGCTGAGGTCCTGGCCGGCGGGGACACCCCAATGGGCCTGCTGCCGCTGGGGACAGGCAACCTGTTGGCCCGGAACCTGGGCCTGGACGTGACCGATTACGACGCCGCCATGGCCGGGGCCCTGATCGGTACCGAACGGAAAATCGACGTGGTCCGTGCCCGGCGCAGCGACCCGGACAAGGAGCAGGTGTTCCTGGTCATGGCCGGCGTGGGATATGACGCCACCATCATGGCGGACACCAACGAGGACCTGAAGGACAAGGTGGGCTGGCTGGCCTATGTGGACGCCGGCATCCGTAACCTGCCCGGCAAGCCCGTCAAGGCGACCGTGGTGATCGACGGCAAGGACGTGGTGCACCGCGGGGTCCGCAGCGTGATGGTGGGCAACTGCGGCAAGGTCCAGGGCGGCCTGGAGATCTTCCCCGACGCCAAGGTGGACGACGGCCTGCTGGACATCGCCGTGCTGGCACCCCACCATGGCAAGCTCGGCTGGCTGTCCGTGCTGGCCGGCATCATCGGCCGGGGCAAGAACAGGGATACCGCGGTGGAGTACTTCCAGGGCAAGACCGTGGAGATCACCCTTGAGCACAACGACGACTACCAGCTGGACGGCGACCACGAAGGCGAGGGCAAGCACGTCCTGATGACCGTGGAGCCCGGTGCCCTGACCCTGCGGATGTAGGGACGCCGGACGGAGGGGCGGTTACGCGCGAGGTCCCTCCGTCCGGCGGTACGAGAGGATCTCGGCCAGCTCCGCCAGGCGGTGCGCCCGGGCGGATTCGGCCGGGGTGAAAGGCTCGCCGGGCCGGGAGAAGGTAATGGGGCCGTGCCAGGCCGTGGGGATCTTAAGCCAGGTCCCGTCGTCGGACCCTTTGGCGCCGGCGTCCGACGGCGGCACGATCCCGGCATGCAGCAGCTCGGCCACCGCCAGGGGCAGTTCGTCCGGGGCGGCAGCGATCCTCGACGCCAGGCTCAGCGCCCTGGTCTGTCCGTCTGCCATGGCCAGTGCCGTAGTGGGCCAGACGTGCGAATGGCTCCCGCCGGCGTCGGACAGCGCCGCAAGCAATTCACGCTCACCCACGGTCCCCGGGGCCGAGAGTACGAACTCATCCAGGACTCCGCCCGGGGCCGGGTGGACGTGGATGCCAAGGATGTTCGCATCCAGCCTGGCCAAGGCCCGCGTGATCCGCTGCAGCGACCCTGGCTGGTCCCGGAGCAGCGTCCGCGCCCGCCACAGCGACGGTGCCGCTGCCAGCCGCCGGCGGTGACGCAGTGCCGGCGCATGCAGCCAGCTGCGGAGGACCCGGGCGGCGGACGGCTCGGCCACCCAGATCACCAGGACCGTGGCGGTGAGCGTCAGCACCAGCACCTTGGCCACGTAAGGGAGGTGGGCCTCCACCACGAGGGCGTGGACCAGGAGCTCGATGGGCAGCATGGTGGCGACATTTGCCAAGGTCAGCCGGGCCTTGGGCGGCTCCGGCATCCGGCCGCAGACTTCGCAGCTCAGTTCAGCGGCAGGGGTGTTGCGCGGAGGGCGGGTCATGACTCAAGCATCAGCCGGTGCTGTTTCCGCCGCATTGCCTCCAGATTCCATTCATGGGAACGTGTTGGCCGGTTTCGGAGGCTTCCGGCGTAGGATTTACCAGGAACGTCAGCGCGGCCGCCACCCCGGAATCCACCCCCAAGGAAGGCGCTGCCCCCGTGAAGATGCTTGCTGAGATGTTCAGCATCGCCCCCGGCAACAAGGACCACCACCCGGCACTGAGGTGCGCCGTCGGCGTCTTTGTCCCCCTGATCACACTGGTGCTGCTGGGCAGGCTGGACCTGGCGATCTTCGCGTCGTTCGGAGCCTTCACTGGCATCTACGGCCGCGGCGAGCCGCACGCCGTGCGCTTTATGCTCCAGCTGCGGGCCGGGCTGCTGATGCTGCTGGTCATCTTCCTGGCAGCCCTCGCGGCCCGGATGGGTCCAGCCTGGGGATTGGATACCGCCGCGCACACATGGCTGCTGGTCCTGGCCACCACCCTGGTGGCGGGCGCCTGCTCGGTGGCGATTTCCTGGCTGCGGCTGCGCCCGGCAGGCTCCCTCTTCCACATTTTCGCGTTCGCCGCCATCGCCTCCATCCCCAACCAGCCGCCGCTGTGGGAAGGCATGCTGGTTGCGGTCCTCACCACCATGTTTGCGCTGCTCATCGGCTTCTCATCAAGGATCCTTCCCAGCCACCGCACCCCCTGGACCAGGCCTCCCGGCATCCGGCGCACCCCCGCTGAGAAGCGGACCGCTTGGCTCGAGGGCTTCGGCTACCTGGTGGCGGCGGGCCTGGCCGGGTCGTTGGCCACATGGGCAGGAAGCCGGCTCGGCTTCGGCCACAACTACTGGGCCATGGTGGCCGCCGTGGTTCCCCTCGTGGGCCACAGCACCAGGCACCGGGTGCGCCGCGGCATCCAAAGGATCATCGGGACCGTGCTGGGCCTGCTGGTCCTCGCTGCCGTCCTGCTGCTTGGCCTCCAGCCCTGGCGGACGGTACTGGTCATGGCGCTTTGCCAGTTCGGCGCCGAGCTCTTCATTATCCGCCAGTACCTTCTCGCCCAGGTCTTTGTCACGCCGCTGGCGCTGGTGTCCACGCTCCTGGTCGTCCCCGCCTCCGCCTCCATCCTGTTGCGCGACCGCATCGTCGAGACCGTCATTGGCGCCGCCGTCGGCATCGTGGTGGTGCTGGCCCCCGGTGCGTGGCGCCGGCTCCGGCCCGGCACGGCACGCCCCGCCACCCAGGCCTGACCGCCGCCCTGCTGTAGGCCGGCGCCTCCGTCCCCTGGGCCGCGGTACGCTGGACTTCCCGTTCAACGGAAGGCGGCGGCAGTGGCGAACTCAACCTCGGGCGATTCGGTGGTGGACCGGATTGTGCGGCTGATCTCCGCCTTCCCGCAGGACGTTGCCGATCTCCGGTTGTCGGAGCTGGCCGAGCGTGCGGGCCTCCCACTGACCACTGCGCACCGGCTGGTGGGCCAACTGGCCGGCCACGGGCTGCTGGAGACCGCCCCCGGCGGCATCGTCCGCCCTGGCCTCCGCCTGTGGGAACTGGTGAACCGCGCCTCGCCTGCCCTCGCGCTGCGGCAGGCGGCCATGCCGTTCATGGAGGACATCCAGCAGGTCCTGAACCAGAACGTGAACCTGGCTGTACTGGACGGCTGGGAGGCATTGTTCGTTGAGCGCCTCTCCCGGCGGGGGTCGGTTGCCAACCGGGCCCAGGTGGCCGGCAGGATGCCCATCCACATTTCGTCCGCCGGGCTGGCGCTCATGGCCCACCAGGACAGGACCCTGCAACATGAATACCTCGCCCAATTCCACGATCCCTACGGCAAGCTGGTAGCCGACGACGTCCGCACGCTGCTTGCCGATACCTCGCGGCAAGGCTTCGCGCAGCTAAAAGGCGTGGTTGATCCGGACACGTGGGGCATCGCCGTGCCCGTCCTGAACCGCCGCCAGCGTGCGGTGGCATCCCTCGGCGTCGTGGTTCCCCTGCGGGAAATGCGGCTGCAGGCGCTGGTTCCAGCGCTGCAGACGGCGGCCCGCGGCATTGCGAGGGGCCTGGCCGAGGCGTGACCAACCGCACCGGATTTGCCGCCGGAATCCGTTGAACGGAATACCTGTAACGCCGGTCACCCGCCCTGCCGCACACTGAAAGCCAGGCATCCATCCGGCCCTTCCCGGGCCCGCAACGAAGCGAGACGCAGCCATGGCACGAAAAGTCATCACCACCCAGGTAGCCATCATGGGAGGCGGTCCGGCGGGCCTGATGCTCTCCCACCTGCTGGCCAAGTCCGGCATCGAGTCCACGGTGATCGAGATCCGCAGCCACGAGGAAATCTCCCACACCGTCCGCGCCGGCATCCTGGAGCACGGAACCGTCAACCTGCTGGTGGACAGCGGCGTCTCCGACCGGGTGCTGCGCGACGGCGACCGGCACGACGGGATCGAACTGCGCTTCAACAACGAGAGCCACCGCATCGACTTCAAGGACCTCGTGGGCGAGTCCGTGTGGCTGTACCCGCAGACTGACGTCTTCCTGGACCTGGCCGCACGCAGGAAGGACGACGGCGGCGATGTGCGCTACAGCGTCACCGACACCACCGTCCATGACCTGGAGGGCAAGCCAAAGGTCTGGTTCACCGATGCCGACGGCGTCGAGTTCGAGATCCAGGCCGACTTCCTGGTGGGCGCGGACGGCTCACGCAGCCACTGCCGGTTCCAGATCCCCGAGGCCCACCGCAAGTGGTACTTCCACGAATACCCCTTCGCCTGGTTCGGCATCCTGGCCGAGGCACCGCGCAGCTCCGACGAACTGATCTACGCCAACTCGGCCAACGGCTTCGCCCTGATCAGCCAGCGCACGGAGACGGTCCAGCGGATGTACTTCCAATGCGATCCCAAGGAGAACGTGGCCGAATGGGATGACGACCGGATCTGGGCGGAATTCCGCAACCGCGTCAACGGCAACGGCTTCGAGCTCAAGGAAGGCCCGGTCCTGGAAAAGATGGTGCTGCCCTTCCGCAGCTTCGTCCACACTCCCATGCGCCACGGCAACCTGTTCCTGGCCGGCGACGCCGCACACACCGTGCCGCCTACCGGTGCCAAGGGCCTGAACCTGGCCATCAATGACGTCAAGTTCCTATTCGAGGGACTGGACAGCCACTACAACTCCGGCTCGGACCGGCTCCTGGACACCTACAGCGACCGCGCCCTGAACCGGGTGTGGAAGGCCCAGCAGTTCTCCTACTGGATGACCACCATGCTGCACACCCCGGCCGACGCGGACGATTTCTCCCGCGCCCGCCAGCTCGGTGAACTGAACTCCGTGGTCTCCTCCCGCCACGGCAAGGCCTACCTGGCCGAGGCCTACACGGGCTGGCCGGCTTCGGCCTAAAGGGGCCGGGGAAGTACGACGCCGGCCGGCTGGGTGAGGCTTAAATACCCACCAGCCGCCGGACGGCGGCCGCGATGGCGGCAGCGTCGGGCTGCTCGTCCCGCCTGACCGTGAGCAGGTGGAGCAGCACCCCGTCGCCGTAGTCGGCCACATCCCGTGCCCGCGCCCGCGCATCCTGGACACCCAGCGCGGCAAGGGCGTGTTCCAGGCCGCCCACCAGCTGGAAGTGGCCGGCCGTTATGGACTCCGGCTTGTCCAGGGAAAGTGCCAGCCGGGCGCGGGTCAGGGCGGCGTGCCGGCCGGCCAGCATCACCACCATGGAGGCGAGCTGGCTTGCCAGTTCACCCACGTCCTTGGGCGGACCGGCGGGCCCCTGTTCCCGGAGGAGCGCGGCATCCAGCTCCAGCAGCCGGTCCAGGACGGCGTCAACCAGGGCAGCGCGGTTGCGGTAGTAGTTGGACGTGGTGCCCTCCGACAGGCCTGCGGCGTTGTCCACGGCCCGGTGGGTGAGTCCCTTCATGCCCTTGTCCGCCACCACGGTGAGGGCGGCATCGAGCAACAGGGTGCGTCGGTCCGGCATGGATTCAGTGTAGTGGGACCCCTTCCGGATCACTACAAAAGTAGTAAAATGGCGCGTATGGAAACGATCACGATCGTTGGCGGCGGCATCGCCGGCCTGGCCCTTGCGGCAGCCCTGGATCCCAGCCGCTTCCACGTGACGGTGTACGAGAAACGGCCGGAACTGCCCACCGTCGGCAACGCCCTCGGGATGTGGCCCAACGCCCAGCGCGCCCTGGCCCGGCTGGGAATACTGGACCAGGCCCGGGCCGTCAGCCCGGTGCTGGGCACCGGGTCGGTCCGCAATGCACAGGGTGAACCGTGGGTCACGGTCGATGCCGGGGAGATGTTCGGCATTTCCCGGATCGACCTGATCCGGCTGCTGGACGGCGCCGTGCCCGCCGCCGTCCGCCGTGTCACCGACACCGTGCAGTCAGTCCCCGCGGATGGCAGCCTGGTGGTGGGCGCCGACGGCGTCCACAGCATGGTCCGCCGTGCGGGATGGGGCAGCGCCACCGCTGCCCGCCTGACGCCCTACCTTGCCCTCCGCGGTACCCTTCCGACGCCGGTCGCTCCGGACGAGGTGGGCGAGTACTGGGGCCGCGGCGACCTGTTCGGCATGGCAGCCGCCCGGGGCGGGTCTTTCTGGTACGCCAGTTACCGGTCCGAACTTGGACCTTTCGGAATCGATGTTCCGTTGGCGCTGGAACAGGCCCGGGTGCGCTTCTCCGGCCACGCGCCTGCCATCCGTCGTGCCCTGGCGGCAGCCACGCCGGAGGAATGCCTCGTCCAGCGCCTGTGGACAGTGCCGCATCTGCGCTCCTACGTCAGCGGCCGGACGGTGCTCATCGGCGATGCCGCGCACGCCATGATGCCCACCCTCGGCCGCGGCGCCTGTGAATCGCTGGTGGACGCGGTGACACTGGCTGACCTCCTCAACAACGCGCCTCAAGGCCAGGACCGGGCACTGCGCGCCTACAACAAGCACCGGAGACTCCGCACCCGCGCGGTGAGCGTGGCCTCCTCTGCACTCGGACGTGTCGCCCTGGCAGACCGTGCCCAGCCGCTGCGTGACCGCGCGCTCAACCTGGCCCGGCGGCGGAACGCACGGACCGCCGTCGCCAGCGGTCCGGGGAAGTAGTCAGCGGACTGCTGCCGCAGGGCGCGTGGCGTCATCCTCACCCGGCGCCTGTGCGCCGGGAAGCCCGGCGTCGGAGACCTGCGGGCCGGCCGGAGCCGCGGGGAGCCTCTTCCTGTTTCTCCGCCGTCCGGACCTGCCGTACACGAGGTACATCGTCACTCCGGTGATGACCATGAGGAGCACCGTGTACACGAAGGTGTTCGCGATGCCCTCCGTGCCCTCGGCCCCGTCCGTGTTGGCTTTGATCACCAGGCCCAGCGGCTGCACCAGCGGATGGGCCAGGAAGATGGCGGTGTCGTAGTCGTCCAGCAGGCTGTTGAAGTTCAGGGCCGTGATGGCTGCCGCCGCCGGGAGCACCAGGGGCAGGAGGATCCGGCGGAAGACATACAGCGTCTTGGCGCCCATAATGGCGGCGGCCTCCTCCAGGGAAGAGTTCACGGCCGCAAAGGACGCCTTGAGCATCCGGAGCGTGAACGGGATCTTCACCGTGACGAAGGCGATGAGCAGGATCACCGTTGTTCCGGTGAGGACGGCACCGCCCACTAGGGGATTGGGATGGTCGTAGCTGACAATCAGGCCCAGGGCCAGCAGCGCTGACGGCAGGATCCACGGGATGTGCAGCAGGTACTCAAACGTTGAGGCCACCCAGTTTTTGTACTTCTGCAGCAGCCGGGCCACAAAGAGCAGGCCGCCGACGGCGATGACGGCCGCCAGGGCGCTGTACACCACGCTGACGATGAACGGCCGCAGCCCGGACTGCTGGGTGAGGACACGGACATAGTTGTCCAGTGTCAGGTTGGAAAACGAGAGCTGTCCGGTCTGGATGGCCGCGCCGTCGGCAAATGAATAAAGCACGATCAACGCCACGGGAAGCGTATAGACGGCAAAGAGGAGATAGGCCACGGCGTGCACCGCCACGTTGGCCGCCGGGTTGGTAATGTCCTGTTTCTGCAGCTCCGAGGACACCTTGGACACCGAAAAGTACGTGCCGCCCTTCTCCAGCCGGGACATCACGGCGAGCATCACCATGGTGGCCAGGCCAAGGATCACGGCCAGCAGCGCCGCCAGGTCACGTGAAGTGGGGCTGTTGGTGAACGTCAGGATCATTGGTGTGATGGTCTGGAAATCACGGCCGCCCAGCACCTGCGGGGCGCTGAGGGCGCCCAGGCCGGTGAGGAAGGACAGGATGGTGACGGCGAACAGCGTGGGCTTGAGCATGGGCAGGACGATGCGCCGCAGGATGGTCCACGTGGAGGCGCCAAGGTTCCGCGCGGCCTCGATGGTCTGGTAGTCGAGGCCTTTGAGGGCGTTGGCAACGAACAGCATGTGGTTGGTGGTGGTGGCAAAGGTCATGACCGCCAGCACGGCAAAGAACCCGGAAAACCAGCCTGGGTCCATGCCGGGGAAAACCCGGACCAGCAGCGTCGTGACAATGCCCTTGTCCCCGTAGATGAATTTGTACCCCGCCGCCAGCACGATGCCCCCATAGATGAAGGTGGAGGCATAGCCCAGGAACAGGATCCTGGAGCCGCGGATCCTGAAGTAGTGCGTCACCAGGACGATGAAGACGCCCACCAGGTTGACCGTGACGGACAGCGCCACGGCCAGCAGGAAGCTGTTGCCCAGTGCCTTCATGGCCCGCTGGGAGGAGAACAGCTTCTCCGCGGCGCGGCCCGAAAAGCTGCCGTCCGGGAAGAACGTGGCCATCAGGATGTTCACGTTGGGCCACACCAGGAACGCGGCGATGAACCAGGTGAGGATGACCCCCACCACCAGGACGAACGGGGAGCGGGCCATGCTGCGCACCGCGTTGTTGCCGCTCATGGCAGGGCGACCGCCCGGTCCTGTGCCAGCGCGGCACCGGATCCCGGATGGTACTGGAGGATGTGCCCGGGCTGGACGTAGACGGTTGTGGCCGTGCCGGCCTCAGGGTGCGCGGCGCCGTCTTCGCGGACCAGGAGGCGGATGTCGGCGCCATGGCTGCGGACCACATACCGGCTGTGCAGGCCGTGGTAGGTCCGGGACACCACGGTGGCGGGAAGCCCGACGGCGGTCCCTCCGTCCGCGGGCCGGTCCAGGGAGGCCTTTTCCACGCGCAGGTAGGACCTGGCATCCGTGCTGAGGCCGGCCCCGGAGAGCCGGTTGACCTCCGCCACGAAGTCCGGCGTCAGGGCTGAGCTGTCACCAATGAAGTTGCAGACGAACTCCGTGGCGGCATGGTCGTAGATGTCCTGGGGCGTCCCGACCTGTTCCACCACCCCCTTGTTGAAGACCGCCACCCGGTCGCTCATGGCCAGGGCCTCGTCCTGGTCGTGGGTGACGTACACGGTGGTGATGCCGAACTCGCTCTGCAGGTCCTTGAGCTGCTGGCGCAGCTGGTGGCGGAGCTTGGCGTCCAGGTTGGACAGCGGCTCGTCCAGCAGCAGGATCTTGGGCCGCAGCACCAGGGCGCGGGCAACGGCCACGCGCTGCTGCTGGCCGCCGGACAGCTCGGCCACGTTCTTCGCCAGCTGCTCGTCGCTGAGTTCCACGCGCCGTGCAATATCCCGCACCAGGCGGTCACTGTCGGCAGGCTTTTCCTTCCGGACCCGGAGCCCGAAGGCGATGTTCTCCCATACGCTCATGCTCGGGAACAGGGCATAGTTTTGGAACACCATGCCCACCTGCCGCTTGTCGCTGGGAAGGCGGGTCACATCCTTCCCGTCCACCCGGACCGTACCCCTGGCCGGCTGGATGAAGCCGGCCAGGGTGCGCAGCGCCGTCGTCTTTCCACAGCCGGAGGGCCCCAGGAGGGTGAAGAACTCCCCCGGCTGGACATGCAGGTCCAGATGCGGAATGGCGGTGAAATCGCCAAAGGTAACTTCGATGTTTTCCAAGCGGATCATGGCAACCCTGTCTGATGGAACGCGGAAACGGCGGCTGGCAGTGCGGGGTTATGTCATGTATTCGAGTTCGATCTTCTCCACCCAGGCGCCCATGTTCTTCTGCACGAAGTCCCAGTCGATGTCCTGCTGCTTGAGGCCGGCAAAGAAGTCCACCACCTCGGGATTGGCCTTTGCCTGGGCGGCCTTGTTGACCGGCATGGAGTTGAACTTCTGCGCGAATTCACCCTGGACGTCTGCGCTGCCGAACCAGTCGATGAACTTCTGCGCCTGCTCCTTCTTCTTGGTCCCCTTCACCAGGGCGATCTGCTCCACGGCAAGGGGGACCCCCACGGAAGGAATGACCGTGTCCACGTTCACTTTGAAGGACTTTTCGCGGTCGGCAATGATCGAGGACGGCATTTGGCCCATGTCCACGTCGCCGGAGGCGATGCGGGCAAAGAGGTCGGTCTTGGCCACTGCCGGGCTGCCGTTCTTGAAGTACTGCTCAACCTGCTTCCAGCCGTCGTCGGAAATCCCCAGATCCCCCGAGTCGTCCCGGTACCGGGAGAGAATGCCGGCGAAAACCAGCTGCGCCGTGGCGGTGCCCAGGCCGGTGACCCGCTCGTAGCGGCTCTTGAATTCGTCCTTGGTCCACAGGTCCGTCCAGTCCTTGGGTGCGGCATCCTTGCTGATCTTGTCCGAGTTGTACCCCAGGAGGATGGCCTGCTTCACCAGGGGCCAGTACGTCTCTCCGTCGCCCAGGCCCTTGTCCACGTCGCCGGCCCACGCGGGCTGGTAGGCCTCCAGCGCGCCCTCGTTCTTGACCTGCGAGAAGTACATGTTGTTCAGGCCGAACGCGACGTCCGCGATGGGATTGTTCTTCTCGGCAATGAGCTTGTTGGTGGCATCGGCGCCGCCGGCCCCTACGATCTCGATCTTGAATCCGGCCTCCGCCGCCTTGGCGGCCAGCCAGTCGCCCCGGCCCTCGCCGTTGGAGTTGGTGTAGATCACCAGGGTGTCCCCGGAGGCTCCCGCGGGAGCGCCGGAGGCTTCACCGGTTGAAGCCGGCGGGGTGGCGCCCCCGCCGCAGCCGGCGAGGAGGGTGGCGGCAACGGCGGCGGCAACCAAAGTCTGCAATTTACGCACGATCAGGACTCATTTCTGGACTGGAATCAGAGCATGTCCGCACAGCCTATAGCCGGGCATGACGAAAACCGGGCTGTTATAGCTATCGATTCGATAAACAGCCCGGCTTTCCACTTTGGACCTGTCGGGAAAACGGTTGGCGGCCTCGGCGTAAACCGGAAGGAAACGTTGGGTCGCGGAGCAGGGCCCCGACGGGACCCTGCTCCGAGGCGGGCGCTAGGCCATGGCGGTCTGTGCCGCGCTGTGGGCGTTGATGCGCTTGGCGTAGCAGCGCGAGTGCTCCACCCCCACATAGGGCCCGAAGTTCGGTACGGGGTCGAATCCCGAATTTTCGTAGAAGTTCCGGCCGTCCGGCTGGGCTGACCCGGCCTCGGCCTTGATCCGGGTGATGCCCTGGCTGAAGGCCTCCGCCTCCAGTGCCGCGAGGATGGAGCTGGCAACGCCGGAACCTCGGGTGTACGGCAGTACGTAAAGCCGCTTGATTTCGGCCGTCGTTCCGTCCAGGAGGCGCAGCCCGCCGCAGCCCACCGGCTGCCCCGAGCCTTTGTCGTACGCCACCAGGAAGACGGCGCAGTCGGCGCCCGACGGCGGCGGCCCGGGCTCGTGGTCGGGCCGGCCGAAGCGGGCGTCGAGTTCTGCCTGTTGGGCGCGGCGAAGATCGGCGCCCACGGGGTTGGACCAGGAGACCTGCCGAATGTTGAGCCTGGGGTTGGTCTGCATATCTGCCTCGATTCGCCGGAGGGGTATGCCTGACAAGGCTAGGCGTGGCGAGTTACGCAGTTGTTTCCTGGGGGTTAGCACCCGGATAACCCCTGGCGGCGCGACCATCAGCTAACTTACTTGGCAGTCTAGTTACCAGTTGGTCTAAAATGATGCCATGGTTTCTATGGGCAACGAGGGATCCGGCTACTGGTACGGATCCGACGGGCAACTGGACTACAGTGCGGCGGTACTGAAGGCCCTGCGCGACTACCGCGCGGCCGAAACCGAGATTCGCCGAAGCACCAGGGACTCCATGGGCATGGGCGAAACGGATATCCTCGCCCTGCGGTACCTGCTGAGGGTCCAGGCGTCGGGCAAGCAGGTTGTCCCCAAGGATCTCAGCCGGTTCCTCAATATTACTAGCGCGTCCACCACTTCGCTGATCGACCGACTGGTGGCGAGTGGACACGTTCGCCGCGAGGCGCACCCTTCCGACCGCCGTTCGGTGGTGGTGGTCCCCACCGTGGAGTCTGACAAGGAAGTCCGGGAGACGCTCGGCGCCATGCATCGCCGCATGATGGCAGTTGCGGAGGGCCTGAGCGCCGAGGAGGCGCGGATCGTGGTCGATTTCCTGCAGCGCATGACGGAGTCGCTGCAGCATCGGGAAGAGGAAATAAAAGTTCACTAGCCTGACTAGCTAGTTAGCCTAGTTATATGTAAGCTTACGATTGTTCCCGAATTTGCTTCCCAACGGAGTCGTGAGTGTGTTGGTCTCTTACACCGAAGTTTCACCGCGTAAACCCGCCATGGGTGTGACCATTCCCGATGCCCGCACGGACCCGAGGCGGTCTACCCTGGACGGCACCACAGCGCCGCAGGGAAATACCGCCGTCCACTGCGGTACGCCGATGGAGCTGGTGACGCCGGCCCTGGGGTGGGAGCGTGCCAGCTACACCTTTGCCCCAACTGCCCCCGGGGACCGCGAGCTTCCGCCCGTGTGGCGTTGCGCCTGCGGGTTCCAGCTCGACGCCTGGACCACCGGCCCCCGCGGCACACGTCCTTCCGCTGCCCTCTCCGCGTGAGTGCCAACGGGACGGCAGCTGCGGCGCTGCAGCATTCGTTGCTGAACAGCGGGGAGGCCCTCGCCGGCCGGTACCAGTTGAGGGAACGCCTGGGCCGGGGATCCGCGGCCGAAGTGTTCCGCGCGGTGGACCTGGAGGGCGGCCCGGACGTTGCCGTGAAGATCGCGGCGGCCGGCGGCCGGAAACAGCACCAGCGCATCCAGAACGAAGCCGCCGTCCTGGCCCGCTTCAGTCATCCATCCATCGTGAGCCTGGTGGACCAGGGCGTGGTGACAGGCAGCGGTTCCCACTGCGGGCGCCCGTATCTCGTGGAGGAACTGGCCCTGGGCGCAAGCCTCGCCGAGGTCATCCGCGCGGAACGCCCTAAGTCCGGTGACGTGGCGCTTTGGGCCCGGGGCCTCTTCGGTGCGCTCGCCCACCTGCATGCCGGGGGACTGGTGCACCGCGATATCAAACCCGCAAACCTGATGCTCAGCGGCCTCCGTAGAAGTCCCGTCCGGATCATCGACTTCGGCATTGCCGCCGCCGCAGGTTCGGCACCCGAGCCCGGAATCTCATCCGGGACAGTGCACTACATGAGTCCCGAACAGGCTTCCGGCGGCACCGTCGCGCCGTCCTGGGACGTGTACTCCACGGGGCTTGTCCTGCTGGAGCTCCTCACGGGCATCAAAGCCTTTCCGGGCACCGCCATTGAATCCCTCGTGGCCCGCACCTTGCGCTCCCCGGACGTCCCGGAGTACCTCGGGGACTGGGTGCCCCTGCTGCGGTCCCTGACCGCCATGGACCCAGCGGAACGGCCGACGGCGGGAGATGCCGCAGCGATGGCGGCGCAGCTGATTCCCGGGGTCCCGTCCGTCCGCCGGGGCACGCCGGCCTTGCGTCGCCGCGCGGACGCGGGCACTTGTCCCGCCGGGCGGGCATTGCCGCTCCGGCGGCACCGGCAGCAGGCCTAGGGGGCGGCTGCGTCCCGGCCCGTCGGGTCCCCGGCGGTGGGATCCGCCAGGGCAAGGCCGCCCACCGGGCTGCCTTCCCAGTGAATCAGCGTCCAGCCGCTGTCCGGGTCACCCTCCAGCGCCACGATTCCGGTATTGGCCAGCACGTGCCTGGCGGCGAATTCGTGATCGATGCCGTCGACCCGAAGCCCTGCCCAGGTCCTGATCGCCGCACCATGGCTCACCACTGCCACCGTGCCGTGCTGCCCCGATGCCCTGTCGACCACCCTGGCGATGGCGGCGTCGAACCGGTCAAAAAACGCGTGGCCGTCCGGGCCTGCGGGCATGCGGTTGTCCAGTTCACCCGCAGCCCAGGAAATGACCGTTCCCATGTACCGTTTATGCGACTCGTGGTCCGTAAGCTTCTCAAGCGCCCCCGCCTCGATCTCGTGCAGCCCCTCCAGCACCGTGGTTTCCAGGCCCTGGAGCCTGCCCAGGGGTGCCGCGGTGATCTGCGTGCGGATCAAGGTGGAGGCGTAGAGGGCGCCGATGGGTTCGTTGACCAGCGAACGCGCCATCGCCTCTGCCTGCCGTTCACCCAGTTCGGTGAGGCCCGGTCCCGGGTGGTCAGTATCCAGCTGGCCCAGCACGTTGCCGGGGGTTTCGCCATGGCGGATCAGGAGCAACTTCATGACTCCAGTTTCCCACCCCGCCGCGGTGCTGCCGAAACGCCTGCACCCACGTCCGGGCGGCACGCCCTGCCCGGAAAAACGAAAGGCGCCGGGCCCTCCGAGGGCCCGGCGCCGCCGTCGTACGATCCTGCCTTGCTGGCTTACTTCAGGTGGTCCACCAGCAGGTCCGCGATACCGGTGTATTTGCCTGGCGTGAGGGCTAGGAGGCGTGCCTCGGCCTCGGGGGAGAGGCCCAGGCCCTGCACGAACTCCTGCATCCGCGCAGCGTCCACGCGCTGGCCGCGGGTGAGGTCCTTGAGGCGCTCGTAGGGGTTTTCCATACCCTCGACGCCGGCAATCGCCTCGGCGCGCATGACCATTTGGATGGCCTCGCCCAGGACCTCCCAGTTGGTATCCAGGTCCGCTGCCAGGACGTCTTCGGCGACATCCAGGCGCTCCAGGCCCTTGGCAACGTTGGAGATAGCCAGCAGGGAGTGCCCAAAGGCGACGCCGATGTTGCGCTGGCTGGAGGAATCGGTGAGGTCGCGCTGCCAGCGGGAGGTTACCAGGGTGGAGCCCAGGACATCGAGCAGGCCGGAGGAGATCTCCAGGTTGGCCTCGGCGTTTTCGAAGCGGATGGGGTTGACCTTGTGCGGCATGGTGGACGAACCCGTGGCACCGGCCACCGGGATCTGCGCAAAGTAGCCGATGGAGATGTAGCTCCAGATGTCAGTGCAGACATTGTGCAGGATGCGGTTGAAGCGGGCAACGTCGGCGTAGAGCTCGGCCTGCCAGTCGTGGCTTTCGATCTGCGTGGTGAGCGGGTTCCAGGTAAGGCCCAGCCCCTCCACGAACGACTCGGAAACCTGCTGCCAGTCGGCGCCCGGGACGGACGCTACATGGGCCGCGTACGTGCCGGTGGCCCCGTTGATCTTGCCCAGGTATTCGGTCTTGGAGATCCGGTCCAGCTGGCGCGTCAGGCGGTGCGCGATGACGGCCAGTTCCTTGCCCAGGGTGGTGGGGGTGGCCGGCTGCCCGTGGGTGCGGGACAGCATGGGAACAGCACGGTTGTCCTCCGCCATCTTGCTGATCTGCGCCACCAGGGCGCGGGCTGCCGGCAGCCACACGTCCTCGACGGCACCCTTGACGCCCAAAGCGTAGGACAGGTTGTTGATGTCCTCGGAGGTGCAGCCGAAGTGGACCATGGCGGTCAGGTTCTCGATGCCGATTGCGGGAAGGCGGCGGCCGATGTAGTACTCCACGGCCTTCACATCGTGCACCGTCACGGCTTCGATCTCGGCCAGTTCGGCGACGGATGCGGCGTCGAATTCGGTGACGATGGCGCGGAGCTGGTCCTGCTGTTCCGCGCTCAGGGGGCCGGCGCCGGGAAGGACGTTGTTGCTGGTCAGGTGGATGAGCCATTCCACTTCCACGGCCACGCGGTCCCGGTTCAGGGCGGCCTCGGACAGGTAGTCAACGAGGGGCGCGACGGCGGACTGGTAACGGCCGTCCAGGGGTCCAAGCGCGATCTTTTCCGATGACGCGGCGAGGGCCAGGCGTCCTGAGGGCGTACGGGTATCAGCTGTGGCGGCAGTTTCAGGCATGTCCTGATTCTTTCATGAACTCCGGCGCCGCCTTAAGCGTGGTTGTCCACGTTACTTGTCCACATAGCCGGCGGCATCGCTTACGGAGGCAGGGCCGCGTGCCTAGCGTTGGGAACAGCAAGGTTGGGACGGATTATCCGGCCAGGGAGGCTGGGTCGAAAACAGGGGGACGGTCCGGTGGACGGTATCTGGGGGAGCGGACTGGCCGTCAGCCTTGGAATCCAGGAGGTGGGCAGGAAGGTGGCGCAGTGCTCGGACAGGACTGAGGAAGTGCTGGCCGGATTCCACGAGATCCAGCTGCTGGACTGGGAATCACCGGCCGGGAAGGCTTACCGCAACTCCGTAAGCCTGCAGGCGGTGGCGGTGCGGAGGGCACTGGACCGGATCCGCGAAGCTTCTGCCGCCGTGGCAGCGCATGCCAGCGCGGCCTTGACATCCGAGTGTTCACCCGACCGGAGGTTGTGATGGCTGACGTCACGCCGTCCGGATCGGGAGGACCCATCCGGGTCCTGCCGCCACCTCCGGACGGCAACCTCACAGTCTCCGGCGGGGTGGGCGGCATTACTGTCCAGCTGGACGAGCTTGACCAGGGAGCCGGACGGATCGACCTGCTCGCCCAGCGGCTCGCAGCCGTCGAGGATGGGCTTTTCGCCGCCTGGCAGGAGCTTGGCACGCACCAGAACCAACCGCGCAGTACGGGAAGCGCCGCCCTCATGGCCGTGTGGGAGGCAAAGGATGCCATCCAGAAAGTCCGCCAGGAACTGCAGTGGATCAGCGGCCAGGTGCGCAGCTGCAGGCGCGAGTACGACATAGCTGAATCCGCTGCCCATCTTAAGTGGAGGCTGGGGCTGTCAGATCCTGGCGTGGAGTTCCAAAAGCACGTGGACTTCTGGCGGACCGGATTCCTGAACGGGGATGCCGCGGAAATGCTGGCGGCAAATGCTGTCCTCGTCCTTCCCTCGATCAGGCCTGTTGTCGAAAAGAACGTCCCCTCACTGCGCACGGGGACGGTGACGGCCACACGGGAAGAGAGAGTGCCTATCGATCTTGAGGCCAGTCCTGCCGGGCTGCTTAAGCGGGTGCAGTTGATTGAGGCCCGCGGAAGCGGCTATATCGAAGTCATTGAGGTGGATACCGGAGGTGGGAAGGCCTACGTCGTGGTGGTTCCCGGGACCCAGGTCAATGAATCCGACGGTGGAACCAATCCTTTCGATCTTGGGGGAATCTTCGATGGCATGGGTGGCCAGTCCCAACAAGTGAATGCCGCTGTCATCCAGTCGCTGCGTGCTGCCGGCGCGGAACCCGGAGCGGACGTGGTTGCTGTCGGCTATAGCCAGGGCGGCATCCATGCAATGAATCTGGCCGCTGACGAGGGCTTCCTCAAGGAATATCGACTTAAATACGTCCTGACCGCCGGTTCGCCGGTTTCGCGCATCACGCCTTCCCCCGATGTCAGCACCCTTCACCTGGAACACCGAACAGACTGGGTGCCCGGCAGCGATGGCTTGCCGAACCGCGACGCCAGGAACCAGGTCACCGTAACCGTGACCAACGACCTCTACGTGCGCGGCGGGGAAGACGCCGGGCTGGGTCCCGGGCACAGCCTCACGGGCTACGAGGAGGCGGCAAGCCTGGTTGGCGCCAGCAAAGATCCCTCATTGGTCCAATCCACGGCGGTGTTGGGCGGAGTACTCGGTGCCGGAGGTGCGGCCACAGCCACCCGCTTTGCGTTGACCAAAACTCCGCCGCCCACCGTCCCCAAGGACCGCAGGGACCCTTTTTCCGGGCGGCCTCAGCCGGGAGCCCGCTAGGAAGTTCCTCCGAACGCGCGGCAGGCGTCAGGAGATCGGGGCGGCGTGCAATTCCACGTACCGGCTGGAGCGCGGCTGTTCCGGTTGCGGGGCGGGGGCCGCCGGTTGTGGAGCCGGTGCCGGGACGGCGGCAGGGCACCGGTAGTTGTAGTCGAGGTCATTTTCGGTGAACTGCGTTGTGGTGACAGTACCGCCCGGCGTCAACGGGGGAGCCCCGCAATACTCCTCTGCTGACTCCGCCGAGTAGGGGCCCGCCAGCCAGTTCTGGAGTTTGTAGAGGTTACTGCCGGGACCGACGTCGCCCACAATCTCGTTGAACTGGTATCCGGTTGAATAGATCCCCACTTCCACGCCGGCCCCCTGCAGGTAGGCCGTCATGCCTTCCAGTTCGGCCGCGTTGACTGCCTTGTCCCACAGCCAGCTGTTTCCAAATTCAACATCCAGCCACCACATGCGGTGTATGTCCTGCCCGGCTGCCGCCAGGAGGCCGGCGGCCTTGGCGGCCATGGCGTAGCCGTGCACGTAGGCGCAGGCCGGGGACGCGGTGCCGTCGCACAAACCATGCGGGTTGCTGACGGCCGTTTCCCCGTAGGTGTTCCCTGCCGGCCACCATATAGACTCGGCGGGCCCGGTCGCGGCAGTGTTCACATACACTGCCGCCGGTGTGCCGCCGGCCGCCTCCGCGCTTTGACCCGCCCACGCCAGTTGGGCGGCCAGGCAAGGGTTGGCGGTATCGGGCCGCCCGCCGTTCACCCCGACGATCGCGAAAGGCGGGGGCACCGGAAGATCAGCGCCGCATTGCGGCCAGGAGATGTCATTGCCCAGTCCCCCGGGGCCGTGCGGTACGGTGCCGGATTCCGCACGTGCCGGGCCGGCTTGCCACGCCAGGAGCAGGCAGGCAGCGAGAAATATCCTGATGGGCTTCATCCCATGCCCCCATAGTTTCGGAACTGACAGCGACGGGCCGTGCTGGCCCGATCTGCAGCCTAAGCGGCCCCAGCGGCAGGGGTCATGGGTGGCTGGTACTGAAGTTTTTACTGCTGGTTCGGGGAACGGCACCTGATGGGTACCTGTTCACCGGCCGCCCTGCTACTTGGCGGCAGGGGCGCCGTGCGGGCTTCTTCCCATTGGAGCCGGTGCAGCCCGGGTCAGCGTCTGCCTCCCGGCAGCAGTCCCGCCACCAGGGATACCAGCGAGATGATGATCGCGGCCAGCAGCGCCGTCCAGAAGAAGGAATCAATGGTGAGGTGCACTGGCGTATAGCTGCTGATCCACGCCGTCAGGTACAGCATGGCCGCGTTGATGACGATGGCGAACAGGCCAAGCGTCAGGATGGTGATGGGCAGCGCGAGCAGGCGCACCAGCGGCCGTACGAAGGCATTGACGACGCCGAAGATGAGGCCGATGAACAGGTAGGCCAGGACAATCCCAATGGTTTCGGTGTCCTGTGAAATTCCGGTTCTGGCTACGGCGTCCGATGCTGCGGCGCTGGAGATGTCCATGCCCGGCAGGACCCAGCTGGCCACCCAGAGCGCGGCGGCGTTAACGACGACCCGAAGGATGAAGGAACCCATGCCACCATGCTTCCATACCGTTCCCCCGGGAACCCGGGGGAACGGTATTGAATTTGTGCCCGGCATTCCCCGGATCCTTGCGGAAGCTGGACGTAGGCTAGAGGCCATGACTTCACCTGAGACCCGGGCGGGCGGAATTGCGCCGCGCCCGGTGCTGGACCGGCTGCCCCGCTACGCGGCAGGAAAACCGCCGGCCGCGGTCAGCGGTCTGGCAAGCTACAAGCTGTCCTCCAACGAAAACCCGTTGCCGCCCATCCCGGCAGTACTGGAAGCCATCGCCAACCAGTCCGACTTCAACCGGTATCCGGATCCCTTGAGCAGCAAGCTTCGTGCGGCGCTCGCGGAATTTCTCGATGTTCCCGCCGACGACATTGTCACCGGAGCGGGAAGCCTGGGCGCGCTCAACCAGATTCTGGCCGCCTTTGCCGGCCAGAACGAGGACGGGAAAGCGGACGAGGTCATCTATGCGTGGCGCTCATTTGAGGCCTACCCCATCAGCGTTGGCCTGGCCGGCGCCGAAAGTGTCCGGGTTCCCGTCACCGCCGACGGCCGGCACGACCTCGCGGCCATGGCGGCGGCCGTGGGTGCCCGCACCAAAGTCATCCTTCTCTGCACGCCCAACAACCCCACCGGCCCGGCCCTGGACGCGGCTGAAACCGAAGCCTTCATCCGGTCCGTTCCGGCTGACGTGGTGGTGGTGATCGATGAGGCCTACCAGGAGTTTGTCAGGGCGGAAGGCGCCGTGGATGGGATCGGGCTGTACCGGAAATATCCCAACGTGGTGGTGCTCCGGACCTTCTCCAAGGCGCACGGACTGGCCGGGCTCCGTGTGGGGTACAGCGTCTCCCATCCCGGGCTGACGCAGTACTTGAGGGTCGCCGCGACTCCATTCGCTGTCTCCCAAATCGCCGAGCAGGCAGCGGTTGTGTCACTTGAAAACTATGGCCAGGTTGTGGAAAGGGTACAAAAGCTCGTGGACGAGAGGGCCCGGGTGGTCAACGGCCTCAGGGACCTCGGCTGGAGCGTCCCCGATGCCCAGGGCAACTTCGTCTGGCTCGCGCTCGGCGCCGAAAGTGCCGCCTTTGCTGAGCTGGCGGGGACGCGTGCACTGTCCGTGCGGGCCTTCGCCGGAGAAGGCGTGAGGGTGAGCATCGGGGAGCCCGAGGCCAATACGCGGTTCCTCCAATTGTGTGCCGACTATACAAAGGCGCCAGCAACTTCCTAGCACTTAACAAGTAGCCCTCCGGCTACCTACCGAAGATAAAGTTAGGATCAGTAAGCCAATATATATGCCGTGCCGGGAATGTATTCCGTGTGCGGCATATATCCCAGCGACATTGCATTGCATCCGGATGCGGCAAGCAAGGAGACGGTATGGGCACTCATCTGCCTTCCACCGAGTTCGACGGAACAGCGGTAGACGACCAGCGGGAAGCCGATGCTGAAGCCGTCATGGGTGAGCCCGCGGCACAGATGGTGCAGCTTCTCGGTCCTGACGGGAAGCTGGGCACCGATCCTGTCTTCAGCGACTACGCGGACAAGCTCACCGCCGGGGACCTGCGCGGCCTGTACGCCGACATGGCAGCGATCCGGCGTTTCGACGTCGAAGCGACCGCCCTCCAGCGCCAGGGCCAGCTGGCCCTCTGGGTGCCGCTGACAGGCCAGGAAGCGGCGCAGATCGGCTCAGGCCGGGCCAGCCAGCCGCAGGACTACATCTTCCCCACCTATCGGGAACATGGAGTGGCGCTTACCCGGAACGTGGACCTTGCTGAACTCCTGCGCCAGTTTCGCGGTGTCTCCAACGGGGGCTGGAACCCCAAGGACACCAATTTCCACCTGTACACCCTGGTCCTGGCGGCGCAGACCCTCCACGCAGTGGGCTACGCCATGGGGATCCAGCGGGACCAGAAGCTCGCCGCCGTATCGAACACGGCAGGCAAGGAGCCGGACGCCGCCGTCATTGCGTACTTCGGCGACGGCGCCAGCTCGGAAGGCGACGTCCACGAATCCATGGTGTTCGCCTCTTCCTACAAGGCCCCCGTGGTGTTCTTCTGCCAGAACAACCACTGGGCCATCTCCGTGCCCACCAACGTCCAGACCCGTGTTCCACTCTCCAACCGCGCCAAGGGATACGGCTTCCCCGGCATCCGGGTGGACGGCAATGACGTGATCGCGGTGCACGCGGTTACCGAGTGGGCGCTGGATCACGCCCGCCAGGGCAAGGGGCCCGTCCTCATTGAGGCCTTCACGTACCGGGTGGGGGCGCACACCACCGCGGACGATCCCACCAAGTACCGGCAGTCCGAGGAGGAAGACGCCTGGCGGGCCAAGGACCCGCTGGCCCGGCTGGAGAAGTACCTGCGGGCCGAAGGCTTGGCAGATGACGCCTACTTCGCCAAGGTGAAGGCCGACGGCGACGACCTGGCCGCCTACGTCAGGCGCACCGCCCACGATCTTGAAAACCCGGACATCCGGCAGGCCTTCGCCAACGTCTACCGCGAGGCCCACCCGCTGGTGGCCGAGGAACTGGCGTGGTTCGAGGAATACAGCGCAGGATTCGCCGGCGGGGAAGAATCCGCCGGACACGCAGCAAAGGCAGGCCACTGATGACCACCATGACCATCGCGAAGGCCATCAATGAGGGCCTCCGCGCCACCCTGGCCGCCAACCCCAAATCCTTGCTGATGGGTGAGGACATCGGGCCCCTGGGCGGCGTCTACCGCGTAACCGACGGACTGATCGGGGAATTCGGCCCGGACCGCGTGGTGGACACCCCGCTGGCCGAGTCCGGAATCATCGGCACCGCCATCGGCCTGGCCCTGCGGGGCTACAGCCCCGTCTGTGAAATCCAGTTCGACGGGTTTGTCTTCCCCGGCTTCAACCAGATCACCACCCAGCTGGCTAAAATCCACTCACGCAGCAACGGCAACCTCAGCGTGCCCGTGGTCATCCGCATTCCCTACGGTGGCGGCATCGGCTCCATCGAGCACCACTCCGAGTCCCCGGAGGCCCTGTTCGCCCATACGGCCGGCCTGCGCATCATCACCCCGTCCAACCCGCATGACGCCTACTGGATGATCCAGCAGGCCGTGGAGTGCCAGGATCCCGTCATTGTTTTCGAACCCAAGCGCCGCTACTGGCTCAAGGGCGAAGTCGACGTCGAGGCGCCCGGGCCGTCGGAGGATCCGTTCAAGGCCCACGTCCTCCGCGAGGGTACCGACGCCACCGTTGTGGCCTACGGACCCCTGGTGCCCGTAGCCCTGGCGGCCGCCAATGCCGCCGAGGAGGACGGCCGGAGCCTCGAGGTCATCGACCTCCGGTCCATTTCCCCCATCGACTTTGACACCGTCACCACCTCCGTCCAGAAGACCGGCCGGCTGATCGTGACTCACGAGGCCCCAACATTCGGCGGAATCGGGGGCGAGATCGCCGCCCGGATCAGCGAGCGGGCATTCCACTCCCTTGAGGCGCCGGTGATCCGCGTCGGTGGCTTCCACATGCCCTACCCCGTTGCCAAGGTGGAGGAAGACTACCTTCCGGACATCGACCGCATCCTGGAGGCGCTGGACCGCGCCCTCTCCTACTGAGGACACCATGACCCTTAATAAGTTCAACCTGCCCGACGTCGGCGAGGGCCTCACGGAGGCGGAAATCGTTTCCTGGAAGGTCAAGGCCGGCGACACCGTGGCCATCAACGACGTCATCTGCGAGATCGAGACCGCGAAGTCGATCGTGGAACTGCCGTCCCCGTTCGCCGGGACCGTCACCGAACTGCTGGTGGAGGAAGGGGTGACTGTCGACGTCGGCACCGCCATCATCAGCGTCAGCGACGAAATCTCCGGCGACCCCACGCCCGCCGACGTCCGCGCACCCCAGGCCACCGTTGCTTCCGGCGCCCCCACCCAGCCGCTCTACGGCAAGCTGCCCGAGGACGCGGGGGAGGCGGGCGAAACCTCCACCGCACCCCTGGTGGGTTCCGGACCGAAGGCCGACGCCGTCAAGCGCAGGCCCCGGAAGACCGCACCGTCCGCCGCCCTGACGGTCAATGCCCCCGAGGTCGAACCGGTCCAGCCCCGCACGGCGGCCGAAGTTTCCGCCGGCGCACCTGCCGCCGTCGACACCCGGCCCACCCTCGGCGGCACCATCACGGGCCTGGTCAACCGGGTGCTGGCCAAGCCCCCGGTCCGCAAAATTGCCCGCGACCTTGGCATCGACCTCGCCGACGTCGTCGCCACCGGTTCGCGCGGCGAGGTGACCCGCGAGGACCTGGTCAGCTACCAGGCCCAGCGCGACGCCGAACTGGATAAGGCGGAAGGCTTCTGGGGCGCGGCCGGAAAGCCGCAGGACCAGCGCGTGGAGAGCATTCCTGTCAAGGGCGTCCGCAAGGCCACTGCGAAGGCGATGGTGGAGTCCGCCTTCGCGGCACCGCACGTCAGCATCTTCGTGGACGTCGACGCCAGCCGCACCATGGAATTCGTCAAGCGGCTCAAGGCTTCCCGGGACTTCGAGGGCATCAAGGTATCGCCGCTGCTCATCCTGGCCAAGGCCGTCATCTGGGCCGCCGCAAGGAACCCCAGCGTAAACGCAGCCTGGGTGGACAACCAAGACGGCAGTGCCGAGATCCAGGTCAAGCACTTCATGAACCTGGGCATTGCCGCGGCCACTCCGCGCGGCCTCATGGTGCCCAACATCAAGAATGCCCAGGACCTGTCCTTGAAGGAGCTGGCCCTGGCGCTGAACGACCTTGCCACCACGGCCAGGGCCGGGAAGACACAGCCGGCGCAGATGCAGGGCGGGACGCTGACCATCACCAACATCGGTGCCCTGGGCATCGACACCGGGACGCCCATCATCAATCCCGGCGAGGTGGCCATCGTTGCCTTCGGAACCATCAAGCAGAAGCCGTGGGTCCTGGACGGAGAGGTGATTCCCCGGTGGATCACCACCCTGGGCGGATCCTTCGACCACCGCGTGGTGGACGGTGACCTGTCCGCCCGCTTCATGGCCGACGTCGCAGCCATCCTGGAGGAGCCCGCGCTCCTCCTGGACTAGGGCGCCGGCGCAGGACGTGGCAGTAGACAACGGGGCGATCCGGGTCAGGAACCGCACAGCCAGGTGGCTGACGGAGGTCTTCCAGCCGCCGGTGGTGGTTTCCCTGCAGCTGCTGATCAGCCCACTGGCCCAGCCGGGCTTCCCGGGAACCATCGGCTACGGCGCGCTGGCGGCCCTCTTCGTGTGCGTGCTTCCGCTGGTGGTGCTGCTGGTCCTGGTCAGGTTTGGCAAGGTCACCGACCACCACGTCAGCGACCGGAAGCAGCGTGCACCCGTGCTGTTGATGGCGCTTGGCTGCATTGCTGTGGGGCTGCTGGTACTGGGCGCCGTGGATGCGCCGGAAAGCGTTATAGCGATGGTGATGTCGGTGGTGGGCGGTGTGGCGGTGCTGGCCGTGGTCAGCCCGTTCTGGAAGATGAGCGGCCACGCCGCTGCCGTGTCCTGCGCGGCCGTCGTATCGGTGCTGATGCTCGGCGCCGCGTGGACACCGCTGCTGCTCCTGGTCCCGGCGGTCAGCTGGTCACGGGTGGTGCTGCGGGCCCACTCCCTGGCCCAGGTGGTGGCCGGATCGCTCTTCGGCGGCCTGGTGATGGCCGGGATCTGGTGGCTGCTGCGGGGCTGGCTGGTGGGCTAAGCCCCTCGGCCCGGCCGTTGGAATTACCTGCCTAGTAGGCGGCGTATGCGGTGAAGGCTTCGAGTATGGCCGGATCCGCGGTGGTTCCCAGCACCACAGCGGCGGCGGTCATCAGGCCGCCCATGAGCGCGGCCATGCCGGCCCAGGCGCTCAGGAGCTTCCAGTCCTCGCGCAGGACGCTGCGTACGGTGGCGGGGAGCTGGAGTCCCGGGGTGATGAGGTTGGGTGCACTGTCCAGGCTGCCGTCGTCCAGCAGCGCAACCACGCGGTCGTTGCTGCGGTCCACCCGCATGGAGCTGATGTGGTTGCCGTGGCGGGCCAGGAGGATATCGTGGCCAACAAGCTGGCGGCGCTGCATGGTGATCAAGGGGAGCCCTTCGCTGGTGGGTGGATTCGTCAGTGTCCACGCCGTTGGGGGCCCATCCAATTTTATCGTTGCGCCAGCAGCTTAAAAGGTGATATGGCGGTGAGAACGGACACCACCCGCAGCGATATCCGCCACCACGGGTGGTGTCCTGCGTTACCCCGAGGGGTCCCGGCCCTAGTCTGCGTCGTAGGTGTTGGCGATATACACATCGCAGGGTGCGTTGTGGGCCACGCTGTTTGCCACGCTGCCAAGGACCCGGCCGATGCCGTGCATGCGGCGGTTTCCCACCACGATGATGCGGGCATCCATGCGGACGGCTTCCTTGATCAGGGCATCAGCCGGCCGCCCGCGGGCCGCCGAATACGTCACCGCGACGTCGCGGCCCAGCGATTCCGCCACGGTCCGGGCCACCTGTTCCGCCGCGTCGGCGTCGGAGACGATCCAGCGGTCGCTGCCGCTGCCGAACACCTCGGTCCGGTCGCTGTCGAAGGCCGACACGACGTGCAGCGAAGCGTCCAGTCCTGCCGCCAGGTTCTTGGCCGATTCAGCCGCCCGCTTTGCGGTTTCGCTGCCGTCAACCCCTACAACGATGATTCCACCCATATGCATGCTCCTTTGCTCGGTTTTCGGCGTTCGTGTGGCTTACGCTACAGCGCCGCCATGGCTTCCTGCAGCACCGGCGCCAACCGGCGCACTCCCTCGGTGATGGCATCCGGGGGGACGGCGCTGAAGGCGAGCCTCAGCTTGTTGGACGGCTCGTCCGACGGCGTGAACGCGGCGCCGGGGATAAACACGACGCCGGCCTCGATCGCCTTGTGCAGCAGCGGGTAGGTGTCAACGCCCTCCGGCAAAGTCACCCAGACAAAGAAGCCCCCCTGCGGATTGGTCCAGGTGGTTCCGGCGGGCATGTATTCCTTGAGGGCGGCGAGCATCGCCCGGCACCGCTCGGCGTACAGTCCGCGGTAGGTTTCGATCTGGCCCTTCCAGTCGTAGTCGCGCAGGTAGGCGGAGACCAGCATCTGGTTCAGGGCGGGCGGGCAGAGCGTGACCGATTCCGCGGCGAGATAGTAGCGGCGCTGCAGGTGTTCCGGAACCAGGGCCCAGCCAATCCGGAGGCCGGGGGCGAAGATCTTGGAGAAGGAACCGAGGTAGATGACGTCGTCCGGGTTGGCGGCGCGCAGTGGGGCCAGCGGCTCACCTTCGAAGCGGAGGAGTCCGTACGGGTTGTCCTCCAGGACCAGGATATTCGCTCTGCGGCATATATCGACCACCTGTTGCCGCCGTTCCCGGGCTAACGTGATACCCGAGGGGTTGTTGAAGTTCGGGATGGTGTAGAGGAACTTGATGCTCCTGCCGGCGAGCTGGAGCGCCGCGATCCGCGCCTCCAGGAGTTCCGGGACCAGGCCGAACTGGTCCATCTCCACCGTTTCCACCTGGACTTGGTATGCCTCGAAAGTGTTGAGTGCGCCGACGTAGGTGGGGTCCTCCACCAGGACCACGTCTCCCGGATTGCAGAAGAGCTTGGTGGCCACATCCTGGGCCGACTGTGAGCCCGCGGTGACCACGACGTTCTGGGGCCGGGCGTCCAGGATGCCTTCGGCGGCCATGACCTCGCAGATCTGCTCGCGGAGTTCCAGGGTGCCCTGCCCAGCGCCGTACTGCAGGGCAGTAAGTCCGTCCGTGGCAATGATGTCCGCCGCCGTCGCCGACAGGCGGTCCAGGGGCAGCGACTGGAGATACGGACTCCCTCCTGCGAGGGAGACCAACCCGGGCCGCAGCGAGATGTCGAAAACGTCCCTGACCGCGGACTGGCGGATGTTTGCCGCCCGCTCCGAGAACAGTTCCTCGTGGCGGTGGGCCGAGGTGGCTGCGCGCTCGATCGCATCGATGGCTTCAGCGGGCAGGGTTCCGGCGGAGGCGTCAAGTGTTTCGTGGGTCACAGAGTCAGGATACAGCCCGTTGTTGCTTCCAAGGCAACACCTGTTTATCCCGGGCCTTGACGATTCGGGGAACTACTTTCGGGCCAGGTACTCGGCCAGGATCTCGCCATTGATGTAGACGTCCGCCCTGACGGCGCCCACCGCTTCAAGGGCCGTCTGGGTCAGCTGGGCCTCGATCCGCGAGGGGTCGCAGGAGCCGCCCCGGTTCAGGGCTCCGGACAGGTAGACGGTGGCAGTTGTGCCGTCGAAGCTGCCCGAAAGGAACGTCAGCCGGGATGTGGACAGCGCGTTGTACGCATTTCCGGGCAGCTGCCCATTGCCCAGCAGGGCGCCGATCGCTGCCCCGAGCCGGGCGTTGCCGGCGGCCCCCGGCCGGGTGAAGCCAACCAGGCTGTCATTGCAGCCGAAGCGGATGCCGTTCCTTCCGCCGTCGTCCACCAGCACGAAGTAGGCCGTCACGGGCGAAGCCGCGGACCCGCCTGTGCTGGTGGGGGCTGGAGCGGACGTGCCGGGGGGATCGCCCGGCAGTGTCGCGGGAAGGAGGGCCAGCGGAGCGGCGCTGGCGCCGTCGCCGCCGGGGGCCGTGGCTGGTGGCGACCCCCCGGACTGGGGAACCGGGAGGCTGCAGCCGGAGAGCAGCAGGGCCAGGCAGCCCGCGGCAAGGATGCCGCACCTGCGGCTGTCCCAGCTCCATCTTTTTGCCATGCGGCACCGCAATCCGATCTGGTAGGTCCAGTGGATTAACGCTACGGCGGTCCCGGCGGGCGGAGATGTCCCCGCGGTACCGGTTGGGACAAGACTTGGTCACGGCAGTGCGTGGACATGGGAGCGCCCGGCACGCGAAATAACGTGCCGGGCGCTGTGTTGCAGGGGGTTAGGCCGCCGGTGCTGCTGCCGCAAGGGCATCAAAAACGCCCTTGATCTGCTCCACGACCTCGGCGTCGTCCTTGGGGTGGACTTCAGCGAAGCGCACCATGGAGCCGGGGACGGCCAGCTTGACGTCTTCCAGGATCTGCGCGCCGGCGATACCTGCGGCCTTGCGTGCTTCATCCTGGGCCCAGACGCCTCCGTACTGGCCAAACGCGGTACCGACGACGGCGGTGGGCTTGCCGGCCAGGGCGCCCGCGCCGAAGGGGCGGGACAGCCAGTCGATGGCGTTCTTCAGGGCGGCGGGCACGGTGCCGTTGTGCTCGGGGGTAACCAGGAGGACGGTGTCCGCCTGTTCGGCTGCGGCCCGCAGTGCTGCCGCGGCGGCGGGGACCTGGCCCTCGACGTCGAGGTCCTCGTTGTAGAAGGGGATGTTGCCCAGGCTCTCGTGGATCACCACGTCCACCTGCTCCGGCGCATTGAGCTGGATGGCCTCCGCCAGCTTCTGGTTGGTGGACTCGGCGCGGAGGCTGCCGACAAGGGTAAGGACTGTGCTCTTGGTCATGGGAACTCCTGGTTAGGGGAGCGGCGGGGGCCGCATTCGGACAAACTTCCGGCTCGCAGAGCCTTCACCAGACTAAACGGACCGCAGTCCGTTTATATTCCGCATGGCTACACTGTCTGTGTGAGGTCCATCCCAGTGCGGCCGGGCATGGCCCCCGTGACGGCCGCGGAACGCAGTGACGCTGCACGGAACCGTGAACGCCTCCTGCTGGCTGCCCGGGAGTTGATCGAACAGGGCGGCGCGGCCGCGCTCACCATGGACCGGCTGGCCGGGCAGGCCGGCGTGGGCAAGGGGACCGTCTTCCGCCGCTTCGGAAGCCGGGCCGGGCTGATGCTTACCCTGCTGAACGACTCGGAGGCCGCGTTCCAGGCCCGCTTCCTGTTCGGCCCGCCACCCCTGGGTCCGGGCGCCCCGGCGCTGGACCGGCTCATCGCCTTCGGAGCGGAGCGGATCGCGTACGTGGTGGAATTCGGGGAGTTGGTGCTCGCGGCCGGAAATGCTTCGAGGGGACGGTTTGAAGTCCCCGCTGCCGCGCTCTGGGACCGCCACGTGGAGATGCTGCTGCGTGAAGCCGGCGCAGAATCCCCGGAGCCCTGGCTGATGGCCGGATCCCTCAACGCGACGCTGGATCCCGAACGGCTTCTGCACCTGATCAGTGAACATGGAGTCACATCCGAACGGCTGGCTGCATCATGGCGAGACCTTGTGACACGGGTTGTCACAGGCGCGAATGGTACGCGCTGAGCTGGCCCTGCGTCCAGTCACGCGGGCTTCACAGAACTATTCATAACGATCTGATACGGCGCGCCTGGTTTCAGGGGATTCCCGGGCTTTTCGGCTTGGGGCTTGTGATAGTTTCCTCTGGAATGTGACCCGCGACATAGTCCACCAGGACCTGCCCCCAGGGGCTGCGGGAAGCCAGCTACCCGCTGGTACAGGGGACCCGGTGAGGCGGCACAATCCGTACTTGTCCGGGGAGGACGGAAGGATCCAGCAGCGCCCATGCTCAAGTACCTCGCCAAGCGCGGCATCACCTATGTGGTCATGATCTTCCTCACCACGTCCGCCGGCTACTTCCTGGCCGTCAGCTCGCTCAAACCGGCACTGCTCGAACAGGAACGCATTCCGCGGCCCACCCCCGAGCAGGTGGCCAACTCGATGCGGCTCAAAGGTTTGGACCCGGCGCTCAGCCCCTGGGAACGCTACATTGACTGGCTCACCGGCATCGTCACCCGCTGGGACTGGGGCCGCAGCCCCAACGGCGCCTACATCAACGCTGAGTTCGGGGACCGCGTCTGGATCTCCACCCGGCTGTTCCTGGCGTCCATCATCCTGACCCTGGTGATCGGCGTCGCGCTCGGCGTCTACTCGGCGGCACGCCAGTACAAGTTCCAGGACCGGGTCATCACCTCCTACAGCTACCTTGCCTACATCGTGCCGGCGCCCATCGCCTACTTCCTGGTCCAGCTGGGCGCCATCAACATCAATGAGTCCGTGGGCGACCGGATCTTCTTCGTCACCGGCATCTCCACCCCCGGCCTCGCCCCCGGCTGGGCCCAGTTCGTTGACATGCTGGCCCACTACGTTGTGCCCACGGTGGCCATCACCCTGGTGGGCTGGGGCGCCTACCAGATAGCCCAGCGGCAATACCTGCTGGACAACGTCAACGCGGATTTTGTCCGCACCGCACGGGCCAAGGGGCTGACCCGGAACCAGGCCATTGCCCGGCACGCGCTCCGCGTGTCCTTCATCCCGGTGGCCCAGAGCATCGCCTTCACCATCCCGGCCATCTTCGCCGGCGGCTTCTTCGCCGAAAAGATCTTCGCGTGGCCCGGCGTAGGGTCCTGGAGCATCGACGCCATCTCGCTGCAGGACGTCAACGCGGCCACGGCCACGCTGGCCTACGGCTCCGTGATCTTCGCCCTGGGCGCCATCCTCGCGGACTTCGCCACCACGCTTGTCGACCCGAGAGTGCGGGTGCAGTAGCCATGACCAACCTGAACGCAGTCGACCCGGCAGCAGTGGCGCAGGATGCGCACCTGGAAAGCGCCGACGTCGTCATCGGCAAAACCACCATCATCTTCCGACGCTTCCTGCGGAACAGGACGGCCGTCGCGGGCCTGGCCATTTTCCTGGCCCTGACCGTTTTCTCGTTCATCGGCGGGTTCTTCACCCAATGGGACAAGGAAACGATCGATCCCTTCAACATCGGCATGCCCCCCTCGGCCGACCACTACCTCGGAACCTCGCAGGCAGGAATCGACCTCTACGCCATGACCGTGGAGGGCACCAGGATCTCCATCCTGATCGGCCTGGTGGTGGGCCTGGTGTCGGTCCTGATCGCCGCCGTCTACGGCTGCACCATGGCCTACTTCGGCGGCAAGGTGGACAAGGTCATGCTCTTCATCCTCGAAGCGCTGATCATGATGCCGGCGCTCCTGGTGGTCGCCGTCGCCACCAGCGGCGGCGGGGCCGGGCTGAAGCGCGACCTTCCCTCCTGGCTCCTCCTCATCATCGTCCTGCTGGTGTTCAGCTGGATGGGCACTGCCCGCCTGATCCGGTCCATGTCCATGTCGCTGATGCAGCGTGACTTCGTCAAGGCGGCCCAGTACATGGGCGTTCCGCCGCGCCGGATCGTCTGGCGGCACCTGGTACCGAACATCGGCTCGCTGCTGATCCTGGACATCACCCGCGGCGTCACCGCAGCCATCCTGGCCGAGGTCGCCTTCTCCTTCATCGGCATCGGCATCAAGGTTCCGGACGTGAGCCTGGGCGTGCTGATCGGCCAGGCCACCTCCCAGGTGCAGACCTTCCCGTGGATGTTCTGGGTGCCGCTCACCGTGATGTTCCTGCTGACCGGTTCCCTGGCCATGATGAACGACGGCCTGCGCGATGCCTTTGACCCCAGCTCCACGTCCAGCGGCAGGGCCAAAAAAGCCAAGGTCCGGAAAACCACCGCGGAAAAGAAGGCGGCATGAGCAGCGAAACCACCACCGGAGCCACGGACCCGTCACGTTCAACCGTGGAGCGCCTGCACGTGGCAGGCCTGCACGCCCCGGGCGACGCCGTCCTGTCGGTCCGTGACCTGAACGTCTGCTTCAATACGGAGAACGGCATTGTGCACGCCGTCAGGGGCGTCGACTTCGACCTGATGCCGGGCAAGACGCTGGGGATTGTGGGCGAATCGGGGTCCGGCAAGTCCGTCACCTCGCTGGCCGTCATGGGGCTCCTCCCGCCCACGGCCCAGGTCTCCGGCTCCGTCCGGCTCAAGGGCCGGGAACTGCTGGGCCTCAGCGACAAGGAGATGTGCAAGTACCGCGGCAACGACCTTGCCATGGTCTTCCAGGATCCGCTGTCATCCCTCACCCCGGTGTTCACCGTGGGCACCCAGATCATCGAAGCGCTCACCATCCACCACCCCACCATGAGCAGGACGGCCAAGGAAGCCCGCGCCGTCGAACTTCTGGCAATGGTGGGGATTCCCAGCCCCAAGGACAGGCTCAAGGCCTTCCCGCACGAATTCTCCGGCGGCATGCGCCAGCGCGTCATGATTGCCATCGCCATAGCCAACAACCCCCGCGTCCTGATTGCCGATGAACCCACCACGGCCCTGGACGTCACCATCCAGGCCCAGGTCCTCGAGGTGCTCCATACGGCCCAGGAGGAGACGGGCGCGGCGGTGGTCATGATCACCCACGATCTCGGCGTGGTGGCCGGGATGGCGGACGACATCATGGTCATGTACGCGGGAAAACCGGTGGAAACCGGCGCCGTGGACGAGATCTACTACAACCCGCGGATGCCCTACACCATGGGCCTGCTGGGCGCAGTGCCCCGCGTGGATGTGGCCGAGAAATCCTCCCTCGTTCCCATCGAAGGCATGCCGCCGAACCTGCTGCATGCCCCCACCGGCTGCTCGTTCGCGCCCCGCTGCCCCCTGTCCTCGGAGGCCTGCCTGGACGGTGAACCTGCGCTGGCACCCGTTGACGACGACGCCCGGCACCGCGCCGCCTGCATCAAATCAGGGTCCCTGGGCGGCTCCGTGGATGTGCACGACGTGTTCGCCGCCCCGCCGGTGGCTGTGTCCCGCTTCGACGCGATTCCCCGGGAGGAGCGGTCCACCGTCCTGCAGCTCACGGACGTCCGCAAGCACTTCCCCCTGACCAGGGGCGCCCTCATCAAACGCAGGATCGGCACCGTCAAGGCGGTGGACGGCCTGAGCTTCGATATTCGCGAAGGCGAATGCTTCTCGATCGTGGGCGAATCGGGCTCGGGAAAGACCACCACGCTCCTGGAAATCATGGAGTTCCACCCGGACCAGGACGGCGAAGTGGTGATCGGCGGCCTGAGCAACAAGCAGGCGGCCGATGCCAGGACCAAGGGCAAGATGCGGCGCGAACTCCAAATGGTGTTCCAGGACCCTACCGGCGCCTTGGACCCGCGGTTCACGGTGTACGAAGTCCTGGCCGAACCCCTGCAGAACGCAGGCATGGACCGGGCAGCGACCAGGAAGCGGATCATGGAGCTGATGAAGCTCGTGGGCCTGCAGCCGGACCACGTCAACCGCTTCCCCAACCAGTTCTCTGGCGGCCAGCGGCAACGGATCGGGATCGCCCGGGCCTTGGCGGTGAACCCCAAGCTGGTGGTCCTGGACGAACCCGTCTCGGCCCTGGATGTCTCGGTCCAGGCCGGGGTCATCAACCTCCTGGACCAGCTGCGCGCGGAACTGGGCCTGAGCTACCTGCTGGTGGCCCACGATCTTTCGGTGGTGCGCCACATCTCCAACCGGGTGGCCGTCATGTACCTCGGCAAGATCGTGGAGGTAGGCGCCGTGGACCGGGTGTTCGACAACCCCCGGCACCCCTACACCCGCGCCCTCCTCTCAGCGATCCCGGTGCCCGACCCCCGGCTGGAACGCACCCGCGAACGCATCATCCTCCAGGGCGACCTGCCCTCCCCGCTGCAGGCACCGAAAGGCTGCAACTTCGCCACCCGCTGTCCCGTCTTTGCCGCACTCCCGCCGGCCAAGCAGGAGAAGTGCCTGACCCTTGAACCGCCACTGGAAACGGCGGCCACTGCCACGGACCAGCAGTTCGCCTGCTTCTTCCCGGACGGGGAACTGGATGAGGACATGCTGGTGGTCCACGAGCCTGCGGACAACCATGCGCCCTAGGATTTTTCGACCCCAAAGCACCACCACTCGCACCAATGAAGGGAAAACCATGAGGAAACTGAACAGGATCGGCGGAGCGGCAGCGATTGCTGCCGCCCTGGCGTTGACGGCCTGCGGCGGTGGCGGTGCCAGTGGCCCCGAAACAGCCAAGGGCCAGGAATCCGGAAGCGACCTGTCCAAACTGATCAGCATCAACGAGAAGCCGGCGTCCGACCTCCAGCAGGGCGGCAAGGTCACCCTGCCGCTGGGCAACATCGGCCCGGACTTCAACGGGTTCTCCAACAACGGCAACAGCGCGGACAACTCCGCCCTGCAGATCCCCATGAACCCGGTGGCGATGAACAGCGGCGGCATCGGCGGCTGCTGGAAGGTGGACTTCAAGGGCAAGGTCACGCCCAACCCTGACTTCTGCGAATCAGTGGACAGCGAGGTCAAGGACGGCAAGCAGACCATCACCATCAAGGTCAACCCCAAGGCCACGTACAACGACGGCACGCCCATCGACGTCAGGGCCTTCAAGAACACCTGGAACATCCTCAAGAGCCCGGACGCCGGCTACGATATCGTCAGCTCGGGCGCCTACGAGTTCGTTGACTCCGTCGAGGCCGGCAGCAACGACAAGGAAGTCATCGTCAAGACCAGCCGCCCGGTCTTCCCCGTGGATTCACTCTTCTTCGGACTCATCCACCCGGCCGTCAACACCCCCGAGATCTTCAACGAGGGCTTCAACGGCAACCTGCACCCGGAGTGGATGGCAGGCCCCTTCAAGCTTGACCAGTACGACACCGCCGCCAAGACGGTAACCATGGTTCCGAACGACAAGTGGTGGGGCCAGAAGCCGGTCCTGGCCAACGTGACGTTCCGCCAGCTGGAAACCAGCGCACAGATCGCCGCCTTCAAGAACGGCGAAATCGACGCCATGTCCGCCAACACCATCTCGCTGTACAAGCAGCTGGACGGCACGAAGGATTCGGACATCCGCCGCGGCCAGCGCCTCTTCGCCGGTGGCCTGAACCTCAATGCCCAGCGCATCACCGACGTCAACGTCCGCAAGGCCATCTTCGCCGCCGTGGACCGCGAAGCCCTCCGGAAGGTCCGCTTCAACGGACTGAACTGGGAAGAGCCCAGCTCCGGTTCCATGATGCTGCTGCCGTTCTCCGAGTACTACCAGGACAACTACCCGGTTAAGGAAACCGGAGCCGATGAGGCCAAGAAGGTCCTCACCGACGCCGGCTACAAGGCCAACGCCAACGGCATCATGGAGAAGGACGGCAAGCCCGCCGCCTTCAAGATCAGCAACTTCGGCGACGACCCCACCACCCTGGCCGTGGCGCAGACCCTGCAGAAGCAACTCCAGGCCGGCGGCATGGACGTGGGCATCGACCAGCGCGCCTCCGCCGACTTCGGCAAGGTGCTGGGCAGCCGCGAGTTCGACCTGAGCATCTCCGGCTACACCGTGGGCCCGGATGCCACCGACGCCGTCAAGCAGTACTACGACTCCAAGGTCAACGAGAACAAGCTGGGCGACGCCGAACTGGACAAGAAGATCGCCGACCTCGCCTCCATCGAGGACAACGCAGCCCGTAACAAGGCAGCGATGGACGTGGAGAAGGAACACATGGCGAAGTACTACTCCATGGGCGTGGTCTTCAACGGCCCGCAGATCTCGTTCGTCCGCACCGGCCTGGCCAACTACGGCCCGTCGCTCTTCCAGAGCACCTCTCAGGTCCCGGACTGGACCACCATCGGCTGGGAAAAGAAGTAACCACCCGCAGCCTGATGAGGATGCCGGCACCCCTGGCCGCCAGGGGTGCCGGCTTCTTTTAACCAGGCGTTTAAGCAGGCGGGACCGGGGGTAGCGTTGCTTCCATGACCGGAACTGAAGCCGACCCCCGCACCATCCGCACCGCCGTCGTCGGCTACGGGCTCGCCGGCAGCGTCTTCCACGCGCCGCTGCTGGCGGCCAACGCCAGCTACTCGCTGGACGTCATCGCAACGTCCGACGCCGGGCGGCAGGCAGCTGCCTCATCCCGGCTTCCGGCGGTGGCGGTGGTGCGCGACGGCGCCGCCGTCCTTAAGCGGGCCGCTGACCTTGACCTTGTGGTCCTGGCGACGCCGCCGCTGACCCATTACCCGCTGGCCAAGGCCGCGCTGGAAGCGGGGCTGGACGTGGTGGTGGACAAGCCGTTCGCGGTCACCAGCACGCAGGGACAGGAGCTTGTTGCGCTGGCACGGGCGGAAGGGCGCGTGCTGACGGTGTTCCACAACCGCAGGTGGGATGGGGATTTCCTCACGCTCCGGAAGTTGCTGGCGACCCAGTCCCTGGGCAAGGTGACCCGGTTCGAGTCGACGTTCGAGCGGTGGTCCCCGTCCATTGCCAAGGCCTGGAAAGCGCGGGCCACGGCTGCCGACGGCGGAGGCGTCCTGTTCGACCTGGGCACCCACCTGGTCGACCAGGCGCTGCAGTTGTTCGGCCCGGCCACCGTCCTCCACGCGGAACTGCAGGCGCGCCGGTCCGACGAGCGTGCAGATGATGATGCCTTCCTGGTCCTGCGGCACCAGTCCGGTGTGACCAGCCACCTGGCCATGAACATGCTGTGCGCCCAGCAGGGGCCGCGCTTCCGGGTGCTGGGTTCGATCGGCGGCTTCACCAAGAACGGGGTGGACCCGCAGGAGCCTTACCTGGCGGCCGGCGGCAGTCCGCTGGATGCGGACTATGGCGTGGAGGCACCGGAGTGGGCCGGGCTCCTGGGCCGCGACGGACACCTGGACCGCCTGCCCACAGAACGCGGGAACTACCCGGAGTTCTACCGCCTGCTGGCAGCCAGGATCCCTGACGGCGGCGCACAGTCATCCCCGCCCCTCCCCGTCAACCCGGAGGACGCGGTGGAGGTCCTCAAAATCATAGAAAAAGCCCGGGAGGTCGCCTCGGCAGGTGCTTGAATGCGAAACGCCGAACGACAGGCATCCGGCAGCGTGCGTCAAAGCGACGAAGGAGCAGCACGCAGAGGATGTCTGTCGTCCGGCGCAGCAGGACGACCTATGGAGGGGGCTTAGGCCGAGACGAGCTCGTGCCAGTCAGCCACGAGGGGCAGGTTGTGAGCCTCGGAGACGGAGTGGTGCGCCACGTGGCCGGCGGCGATGTTGAGGCCGGCGGCCAGGGCGGGGTCGCGGTCGAACGCGGCCTTGACGCCCAGGTTGGCCAGGGACACCGCGTAGCGCAGGGTGACGTTGGTCAGCGCGTACGTGGAGGTGTTGGGAACGGCGCCAGGCATGTTGGCGACGCAGTAGAAGATGGTGTTGTGCACCTTGTACGTGGGTTCCTGATGGGTGGTGGGGTGGGTGTCCTCGAAGCAGCCACCCTGGTCCACGGCGATGTCCACCAGGACCGAACCGGGCTTCATGCGGGCCACGAGGTCGTTGGTGACCAGCTTGGGGGCCTTGGCGCCGGGGATCAGGACTGAACCGATCACCAGGTCGGCGTCGACCACTGATTTTTCGATCTCGTACTTGTTGGAAGCCACGGTCTTCAACCGGCCCTGGTACTGGGCGTCCAGTTCGCGCAGGCGGTTGATGTTGATGTCCAGGATGGTGACGTCGGCACCCAGGCCCAGGGCCATGGCAGCAGCGTTGGTTCCGGCCACACCGGCGCCCAGGACAACCACCTTCGCCGGGCGCACGCCGGGCACGCCGCCCAGCAGGACGCCCTTGCCGCCGGCCGGGGCCATCAGGGAGGTGGCACCCACCTGGACGGACAGGCGGCCGGCAACTTCGGACATCGGAGCCAGCAGCGGCAGCGTGCGGCCCTCCTGCACGGTTTCGTAGGCGATGGCGGTGACGCCGGAGTTGATGAGCTCGGCGGTGAGCTCGGGCTCGGCGGCCAGGTGCAGGTAGGTGAAAAGGATCAGGCCCTTGCGGAAGCGGTGGTATTCGGACTTGATGGGCTCCTTGACCTTCATCAGCATGTCGGCGCGGGCCCAGACGTCGTCCGCCTCGTTGACGATCTCGGCGCCGGCGATTGAGTATTCCTCGTCCGTGATGCCCGAGCCCAGGCCTGCGCCGCGCTCCACCAGGACGGTGTGTCCGTGGGTGAGGAACTCGTGGACGCCGGCCGCGGTGATGGCCACGCGGAATTCGTTGTTCTTGATTTCTTTGGGGACGCCGATGATCATCGTCTGCTCCAGTTTTTGGGGGCCGGTAGGCCGTACAGGTGGAAGGATTTTCGTGTTTCAACGATAGATCCAGCTGTGAGCCAGGCGACATGGACTGCATCGGATGCTGCGCGCGCAACCGCGTGATTCCGCGGGTTTTGCATCATCCGGCTCGACACGTGTCGAGTCCTGGAGCGTCAGGTGTCGCCTCGTGTCCGTTCGTCCATGGGGCTGCCGGGGCAGTACTGTAGGCCCATGCAGCAGCAGGGTGTGGAACAGCTCGTCGAACAGGTGGCGCAGAAGCTGGGCCGGGGGCTTTCCTTGGAGGATCTGGACGGGCTGCTGCTTGCCTACAGTTCCAACCAGTCCCATGCGGACCGCGTCCGGGTTAACTTCTTGCTGAGCAAGAAGGTCCCGGCGGACGTGAGCGCATGGCAGCTCGCGCACGGGATCGCCACCGCCGTGCGGCCTGTTGTGGTGCCGGCCAACCCGGACCTGGGCATGCTGGGCCGGGTGTGCGTCCCCCTGATGGTGCGCGGTTTCCGGGTGGGCTATCTCTGGGTGCAGCAGGACTCGGCGGAGGAAAGCCCGACGGCGATCCTCACCCAGTTGCCGGGCGTCAACCACGAGCTTGAGCTGCTGTCAGGGCTCCTGCTCGACTCGAACACGGCTGAATCGGAATTCCGGCGGGGCCGCGAGCGGGAGTTCCTGGCCGCGTGCGCCGGGGAACCCAATGCGGTGGCTGCTGTGGCCGGCTGGAAGGAAGTCCAGGGGAGGGGACCGTGGCAGATGGTCACGGTCCTGGACGCGGACGGCTGGGCCAGCGGCCCGGACCCCATCGCATCCACCCTGATCCACCGGTCCACCGCGCTCCAGGCCACGGTGGGCGTGGATGCTGCCCTCTTCAGCGCCGGGACTGAGACGCATTCGGCGGTGCTGTTCCGCGAATCGACCGGCCGGGCCAACCATGCCCAGGTCCTGGTGCATTACCAGCTGGAGCTGGCCAAGCGTTCCGGCCGCCCGGTGCACCGGATCATCCTTGGCATCAGCGAGGGGTTCGCGAAGACCCGGCAGCTCTCGGAGGCGTACCGGCAGTCACGGCTCGCGGCCCAGGCGGCCGCAGTGGATCCGCAGCTGGGCGAGCTGGTGGACTGCAGGGCCACCGGCGTGTACCAGCTGCTGGCGTCCGCCGGGGGAGGGGTGGGTGCCTGGGCGGACTCCGGGTCGGTGTACTTCCGCATGCTCGAGGACCATGACCGCAACGGTGAGCTCATCCCGGTCCTTGAGCTGCTCTATGACAACGACGGCTCGGTCCAGGACGTGGCCACCAAGCTCCACCTGCATCGCAGCAGCATCTACAACAGGCTGGGACGGATCCGGCAGCTGCTGGGGGTGGACCCGCTGAAGGGGATGCCCCGGCTGGAGCTGCACGCAGCCCTTAAGATGCGGCGCTGGGCGGGCCGGCCCAGGATTTGATGGCCTCCGCCACCTGCCGTGGGCGCAGGTGCTGGACCACGTGCCCGGCGTGCGGGACTTCCGCGAAGCTTCCCTCCGGCACCACCCGGGAGAGTCGGAGCGACCAGTCGGCGCCGGCCACCTGGTCGTCGTCGCCGCGCAGCACCAGGACGGGAACGTTGATCCCGGCCAGCCTCCGCTCCGCAGGGTAGGCCATCATGACGGAAAGCATGGTGAAGTACCAGCGGGGCCCGCAGCGGAAGTAGTCAGAGAACACGATCCAGTTCGACCCGGCACTTTCCCGGAGGAGGGCATCCAGGAAAAGTGCCAGGCCCTGCTGCCGGACATTCCGGTGCCGGGAGTCCACCACCGGACCCATGAGGACCAGCCGTTGCGCCTGGCCGGGAGCATAGAGCGCTGCCTCGATGGCGAACTGCGCGCCCATGGAATGCCCCACCAGGATGTAGGAGGCAATGCCGCTTGCCTTGAGTGCCTGGGCGATGAAGGCGCCGTAGTCGGCCACGGACAGCTGCCGCTCCGGCCTGGGCGTTCCGGCGAAGCCCGGCAGGTCCAGGGAGTACGTAGGGGCAACGGCGGCGAGCTCACTGTGCAGGCGACGAAAGTAGCGGTGCGAAACGCCGATGCCGTGAATGAGGATGTAGGCCGGTGCCGTGGAAGCGCCGGCGGCTTCCGGTCCCGGGGCGGGTGTGCCGTCTGCCCAAAGGACCCGGCCCGTGAAACCGTTCGCTTCCACGTCGGCTGAGCGAAGCACAGCATCCTTCCGGCGCGAAGGCCAGGCCAGGGGGATCCGCACTATTCGCCGGTGCCGGCGTCGACGGCGGCGTTCTTGCCCTGCTTGCGCTTCTGTTCGGCAAGCTTCTGCTGCTCAAGCCAGGCCATGATGTGGGCCGTGCGGATCCGGCGGTGCGATCCGCGGTACTCCACCGGGATTTCCCCGCGATCGGTCATGTTCCGCAGGTAGGTATGCGAAATCCCGGCCAGTTCGGCAGCCTGGGAGGTTGTGAGCATCTCCTCCACGCTGCTCACCGTCACCGTTTCGCCGCGTCCCAGCCTGGCGAGGAGATCGACGACGGCGTCCCGCGCCTGGGCGGGGAGGCGGTGGACGGTGCCGTCGACGAACACGGTGATGTCGTTGCTGTCCTCGAGGGCGCGCGTCAGGGCGCGGGCCTCGCCGTCGGGCAGGCCGGCCGAGACCCGGGGGGCTATCAGTGCCATGGACGTAGCCTATCCCGGGTGCCGCCGGCGCCGCGGGCGGTCAGAGTCCCAGTTCCTCCAGGACCGGCAGCTTTTCGCGCACCCAGGCCCGCGCCTCGGTGGCACTCGGGGCGGAGAGGGCCAGCTTGGCCAGCTCCTGGGCCTCAGACAGGGTGACCGTCTTCAAGACCGCGGCCACCGCGGCCAGCGAACGCGCGGTCATGGAGAGCGTGTTGACGCCTAGGCCGGTAAGGACGACGGCGAGGGCGGGATCGGCGGCAGCCTCACCACAGACACCCACAGGTTTGTTGTGGCCCTCGGCGCGGGATCCTTCGACGGTCAGCCCGACGAGGCGCAGGACGGCAGGCTGCCACGGGGTGTTCAGGTTGGCCAACGGGCCCAGTTGGCGGTCGGCGGCCATGGCGTACTGGGTGAGGTCATTGGTGCCCAGGCTGGCGAAGCCTACTTCGCGAAGGATGGACTCCGCAGTGAGGGCCGCAGACGGGACCTCCACCATGACGCCGGGGGTCTTGATCCCGGCGTCCGCGCACATGGAAGCGAAGCGGGAGGCTTCCTCGGCCGTGGAGATCATGGGAGCCATGACCCAGACGTCGGCTTCGGACTGCTGCTGGGCCAGGGCAATGGCTTCCAGCTGCCGGTCCAGGACGCCCGGGGTGGTGAAGTCGGTGCGGTAGCCGCGGACGCCCAGGGCGGGGTTGGGCTCCGTGGAGTCGGTCAGGAACGGAAGCGGCTTGTCGGCGCCGGCGTCGAGCGTGCGGAGCACCACCTTCTTGCCGGGGAATGCATCAAACACGCTCTTGTAGGCCGCGGCCTGCTCCTCAACGGAAGGTTCGGTGTCCCGTTCCAGGAAGCAGAACTCGGTGCGGAACAGGCCAACGCCCTGGGCGCCCAGCTTGGCGGCCGCCTCGGCGTCCTTGCCGCCGCCCACGTTGGCGAGCAGCGGCACCTCGTGGCCGTCCGCCGTCGTACCCGTGCCGGTGAACTCGGCCAGCAGTGACGCGGTGGCGGCCCAGGCTTCAGCCGTGGCACGGAGGGTCTCGTCAGGTTCGGCGGTGATGCTGCCGGCGGCGCCGTCCACGTACACCTCGGTGCCGTCCGGAAGTTCGTCCACACCCACGGCGGCGACCACGGCCGGCAGGCCGAGCGAGCGGGCGATGATGGCAGTGTGGGACTGGGGTCCGCCGCCTGCGGTGACGAGTGCCAGGATCTTGTTGGGGTCCAGCGTGGCGGTATCCGCGGGCGCAAGGTCTTCGGCCACCAGGATGAACGGGGTGCTGGAGGCGGGGATGCCGGGCGCGGGGACGCCCCGCAGCTCGGCAACGATCCGGGCGCGGACGTCCAGGACGTCCGTGGCGCGCTCGGCCATGTAGCCGCCGAGGTTGTGCAGCATCTCGGATACTGAGGAGCCCGATTCCCAGATGGCGCGCTCGGCGGAGGTGCCCCGGGCCACCAGCTTGGCCGCGCCCTTGATCAGCATGGTGTCCTTGGCCATCAGTGCAGTGGCTTCAAGGACCGCCATTCCGTCTCCGGTGGCGTGCGTGGCGCGGTCCTTCAGCTCGTCATGCACGGCCTGCGAGGCCGCCTTCAGGGCAGCCGTGGCTTCCTCCGCTGTGGTGTCCGGCGCCAGCTGCTCACCGGCAGGAGGCTCACTGATCGGTTTGGGCATCTGGCGGATGGTGCCGATGACGCGGCCTGGACTGACGCCTACTCCTGGGAAGTTCTGCACTGAAGGTCCTCATTCTCTGCCGGTAGCCAGGCCCGCCAAACATTTCCGGCGCCATGCCGGAACACCGCCGGACTGCCACGTCAGGAGGTGGAAACGAGCCTGAAAAAATTGTATGTGATTCAGTTCATATAGCAACGCTATAGGTGCTAGGGTAGCGGTTATGAGTTTGGATGGCCAGCTTCCCCCCAAAATGCGGCTGCTCCGTGCTGCCGCGGAACTGCTGGCAAAATCCGCGGGAGCTCCGGTCTCCACCCGCCAGATCACCCAGCTGGCAGGGGTCTCCGCTCCCACCCTGTACCACCACTTCGGTGACAAGGAAGGTCTGTTCGACGCCGTCGTCGCCGCAGGATTTGAGGAATATGTCGCGGGCGAAAGGGATTTCGCCCCCTCCGGGCAGCCCCTCGAGGACATCCGGAGAATGTGGGACAACCACGTCCAGTTCGGGCTCAACCAGCCCGAGCTGTACTTGGTGATGTTCGGCAATATCCGTCCGGAAAGCCGGCCAGCCATTGTGGCGGACGCCGAAGCGCTGATGGAGGAGATGCTGAACAAGGCAGCGGCGGCGGGCCAGCTGAACGTCCAGCCCAGGGAAGCGGCCAGGTCCATCCTGGCGGCCAACGTGGGCGTGACGCTGATGCTCATTGCGGAGCCCGCCACCGAACGCAACCTCGAACTGTCCACCATGACCCGGGACGCCATGATTTTCGCGGTGTCCGCCGAGCCCGCCAGCGGCCCGGCGCCGGGCGGCACCGGGAAGTCCTCGGTGGTGGTGGCAGCGATCGCCCTGAACGCCGCACTTCAGGCCTCGCACTCTGACCAGCTTTCCAGCTCGGAACTCAAGCTTTTCCTCGAATGGCTCCACCGGATCTCCACCAGCCCGGCCGGGTAGCCCCACAACCACGCATTACCCAGCAGTACGTCGTCGTAATCATCGGACCAATCCTGCGGAGCAGCAGGAATGACGGTTAGGAAATCACATGGCAACAGAGACAGTTGCAAAACCCCGCACCAGCGCGCGCGTGCACGTCCAAAAGTTCGGGACATTCCTGTCCGGCATGATCATGCCCAACATCGGGGCGTTCATCGCCTGGGGCATCATCACCGCCCTCTTCATCGAGAAGGGGTGGCTGCCCGTACCGCAGCTCGGTGGTTTCGGCGAGACCGGCGGGAAGCCGAACATCGGCCTGGTGGGCCCCATGATCACCTACCTCCTGCCGCTGCTGATCGGCTACACCGGCGGCAAGATGGTCTACGACGTCCGCGGCGGCGTGGTGGGGGCCATCGGCACCATGGGCGTGATCGTCGGTGCCGGCATCCCGATGTTCATCGGCGCCATGATCATGGGCCCGCTGGGCGGATGGACCATGAAGAAGATCGATATGCTGTGGGACGGCAAGATCCGCCCCGGCTTCGAGATGCTGGTCAACAACTTCTCCGCGGGCATCTGGGGCGCCCTGTTGGCGCTGGTGGGGTTCTACGGCATTTCGCCGGTTGTCACCGCCTTTAGCGAGCAGGCGGGCAAGTTCGTTGAGTTCCTGGTGCAGAACGGCCTCCTGCCGCTGACCAGCATCTTCATTGAGCCGGCCAAGGTCCTGTTCCTCAATAACGCCATCAACCACGGCGTGCTCACCCCGCTGGGCGTCCAGCAGTCCCTGGAGCAGGGCAAGTCCATCCTGTTCCTGCTGGAAGCCAACCCCGGCCCCGGCCTGGGCCTCCTGCTGGCGTACGCGTTCTTCGGCCGCGGCGCCGCCAAGGCATCGGCCCCCGGCGCAGCCATCATCCAGTTCCTCGGCGGCATCCACGAGATCTACTTCCCGTATGTCCTGATGCGCCCGCTGCTGATCCTGGGCACCATCGCCGGCGGCATGACCGGCATCGCCACCCTCGCCGTCACCAACTCCGGCCTGGTGGCCCCGGCCGCCCCTGGCTCCATCTTCGCCGTGCTGGCCCAGACCTCCCGCGACAGCTATTTCGGCGTGGTCCTCTCCGTGGTGCTCGCGGCAGCCGTTTCCTTCCTGGTGTCCTCGGTCATCCTCAAGACCACCAAGCACAGCGATGAAGCGGACCTCGGGGACGCCACCTCCCGCATGGAGGCCATGAAGGGCAAGAAGAGCTCCGTTGCCTCAACCCTCACCGGAGCCGGCGCAGGAACTGCCGCCGGTGCGGCCGCCGGCCGCGGCGGGGTGGGTGTCCTGGCGGGCCCCGTGCGGAACGTCGTATTCGCGTGCGACGCCGGCATGGGCTCCAGCGCCATGGGCGCCTCGGTGCTTCGGAACAAGATCAAGGCTGCCGGCTTCCCGGACGTCAAGGTCACCAACGCCTCGATTGCCAACCTCACGGACACCTACGACGTCGTGGTCACCCACCAGGACCTCACCGAACGCGCCAAGCCGGCCACGTCCAGCGCCGTCCACTACTCCGTGGACAACTTCATGAGCAGCCCGCGCTATGACGAGATCGTCGAGCTGGTCCGCGAAAGCAACACCGAAGGCGAAAAGTCCGACGCCGGCACCACCCACGGTGCCCACGCCGCCGACGCCCCCGTGGACGCAGCGCCCGCTGCCGCGGGAGCAGCTGCAGCGGCCGGCGCATCCGCCAACGGAACCGGCGAGATCCTGGCCCGCGAGAGCGTGGTGCTGACCGGTAAGGCCACCACCCGCGACGCCGCCATCGACGAGGCCGGCCGGCTCCTGCTGGAGCGCGGTGCCGTGGACGAGGGCTACATTGCCGCCATGCACGAACGCGAGGAATCGGTGTCCACCTACATGGGCAGCTTCCTGGCCATCCCGCACGGCACCAACGCCGCCAAGGACCACATCCGCAAGTCCGCGGTGTCCGTCATCCGCTACCCGGAAGGCATCGACTGGAACGGCAAGGAGGTCAAGTTCGTGGTGGGCGTGGCAGGCATCAACAACGAGCACCTGCACATCCTGTCCTCCATCGCCAAGGTGTTCACCAACAAGGAGCAGGTGGCCCGGCTGGAGGCTGCCACGTCCGAGGATGAAGTCCTGGAGCTCTTCGGAAAGGTCAACGCATAGTGAAGGCAGTACATTTCGGTGCCGGCAACATCGGCCGCGGCTTCGTGGGCCTGCTCCTGCATGACGCAGGCTACGAGGTGGTGTTCGCGGACGTGGCAGAGGAACTCATCACCCGGCTCTCGCAGGCCGACAGCTACGCGGTGCACGAGGTGGGGGAGAACCCGGCCGTGCGCACTGTGGACAACTTCCGGGCGCTGAACTCCAACGCCCAGGAAGCTGAGCTGGTCCAGGAAATCTCGACGGCGGACATCGTCACCACGGCGGTGGGCCCGCACATCCTGAAGTTCGTGGCACCCGTGATCGCCAAGGGCATTGTTGCCAGGGAACCGGGCCTGGCGCCCCTGCAGGTGATGGCCTGCGAGAACGCCATCAACGCCACGGACATCCTGGCCAAGGAGGTGGCATCCCAGCCGGGAGTCACCGCAGCAGTCCTTGACGGGAAGGCTGTGTTCGCCAACACCGCCGTGGACCGGATCGTGCCGAACCAGGAGGCCGGGCAGGGCCTGGACGTGACCGTGGAAACCTTCTACGAGTGGGTCATCGACCGCACTGCCTTTGGCGACGCCGCACCGGTGATTCCGGGAGCCACCTTCGTGGATGACCTCTCGCCGTATATTGAGCGGAAGCTGTTCACCGTGAACACCGGGCATGCCTCTGCCGCTTACCTCGGCTTCGAAGCGGGCGTGGAGAAGATCTCGGACGCCATGGCGGACCAGGACGTGGCCGAGGACGTACGGGCGGTGCTGGAGGAAACCAAGCAGCTCCTGGTGGCCAAGCACGGGTTCAGCAACGACGAGCAGGAGGCCTACGTCCAGAAGATCCTGGTCCGGTTCTCCAACCCGTACCTGCCGGACACCGTGAACCGGGTGGGCCGTGCGCCGCTGCGGAAGCTGAGCCGGCATGAACGGTTCATCGGCCCCGCTGCGGAACTGGCAGAACGCGGCGTGGTGCCGGAGGCGCTGCTGGGTGCCATTGCCGCCGCACTGCGTTTCACCGATCCTGCGGATGCCGAGGCCACCGAACTGGCAGCCATCCTGGGCTCGGAAAGTCCGGCGGAGGCCACGGAGAAGATCACCGGGCTCGGGAAGGACCATCCTCTGTTCAGCGCCGTTGCCACCCTGGTGGAGGAGCGGCAGGCGGAGCTGGCCCGCACCCCGGCCTGACACACCCCGGCACGCGCCATCACTTCCTGCATCCCCTGACGGAACGCCCCATCAGGTCCTGCAGGATTTCCGGCAATGCGCCATCAGCACGACGCCGGCACTCACGCGAGTGCCGGCGTCGTTCGCTTCCTGTGCCAAGCTGGGCGGGTGATCCCTGCTGACGATGCCGCTCCTGTTCTGTCCGCCGCCGATATCGACGGCGGAACGTTCCGCCTCCGCCACGCCACCCTGGCCGATCTGCCCGCCGTGGTGCGCCTGCTCGCCGATGACGCCCTGGGCGCCGGCCGCGAAACCACGCAGGACATGAAGCCCTACGAGAACGCCTTCGCCGCGATCGATGCCGACCCCGCCCACCTCCTGATCGTTGGCGAGCTGGTACCGCACGGGGAAGCTGCAGGCGCGGTGGTGGCCACATTCCAACTGAGCTTCCTCCCCGGCATCTCACGGAAGGGTGCCTGGCGCTCGCAGCTCGAGGGCGTCCGGGTAGACGCGTCCCTCCGCAGCCAGGGGCTCGGGAAGCTGATGGTGGGCTGGGCCATCGCGGAGTCCCGGAGGCGCGGCTGCAACCTGATGCAGTTGACAACGCATCAGAGCCGCACGGCCGCGCACCGGTTTTACGAACAGCTGGGCTTCGAGGCCAGCCACGTCGGGATGAAGTTGACGCTCTAGGCCTTGACTGTTAGGTACCCTAAATGTTAGGCTACCTAACGATGAATGAAATAGATCCCCAGCTGGAGGAACTCGCCAGCGGGTTCCGCGAAGCCCTCCGACACAGCGTTTACTTGGTCCGCCGCCTCGACGCAGACGGCGAACTCAGTGCCGCCCAGCTCAGCACACTCAAGATGCTGCTCGGCGAAGGCCAGCGCGTCGGCGAGATCGCCCGGAACCTCGGTGTCCGCGTGCCCAGCGCCACCGAGCAGATCATCAAGCTTGAACGCGCAGGCCTTGCACGCCGCGAACCGGACCCGGCGGACTCCCGCGCCGTCCGGGTGATCCTCACCCCCGAAGGCCGCGCCGCCGTCGACGGCGCGAACAAGCGCCGCAACCAAGTGATGGCCGACATCCTCAGCGGCCTCACCGACCAGGACCGCAAAGCATTGGCGGAGGCCCTGCCGGTGATCGACAAAATCAATGCATCACTCCAGAACTGAACCACCGAACCATACTGAAACAGCCACGAACTTAGGAGTACCCTCCATGGACGGCCAGCTCGCAGAAACCCTGCCGGCACCAGAATCCACCCTGCAGGCCGAAAAGGCCTCGTTCCTGAAGCAGCCCAAGGCAGTCTGGGCCACCGCCCTCGCCGCGGTGTTCGCTTTCATGGGGATCGGGCTGGTGGACCCCATCCTCCCGGCAATCGCCACCAACCTGAATGCCAGCCCCAGCCAGGTATCGCTGCTCTTCACCAGCTACTTCCTGGTCACCGCACTCGCCATGCTGATCACCGGGTTTGTCTCCTCCAGGATCGGCGGCAAGAAGACCCTGCTGATCGGCCTGGCCGTCATCGTCGTCTTCTCCTCGCTGTCCGGCCTGTCCGGGAGCGTGGGTGAATTGGTGGGCTTCCGCGCCGGCTGGGGCCTGGGCAACGCCCTGTTCGTGGCCACCGCCCTCGCCGTGATCGTGGGCGTGGCCAGCGGCGGCGCCGGCACCGCCATCATCCTCTACGAAGCCGCCCTGGGCCTGGGCATCTCCCTGGGCCCGCTCCTGGGAGCCCTCCTGGGCGGCTGGCAGTGGCGCGCACCGTTCTTCGGCACCGCCGTCCTGATGGCTGCCGCCTTCATCGCCCTGATCGCCCTGCTGCCCAAAACGCCGCTGCCCGAACGCAAGGTGCGGCTGCGCGATCCGCTGCTGGCACTGGGCCACAAGGGCCTGCGGACGACGGCGGCAAGCGGCTTGTTCTACAACTACGGCTTCTTCACCATCCTGGCTTTCACCCCCTTCATCCTGGGCATGAACGCCTACGGCATCGGCGGCGTGTTCTTCGGCTGGGGCGTAGCCGTGGCGGTGTTCTCCGTCTTCGTGGCCCCGCCGCTGCAGGCCCGCTTCGGCGCGGTCAAGGTCCTGACGGGCACGCTGTTCCTGCTCATGCTGGACCTGGCCGGGCTGGGACTGGCTGCCGGGCACTCGGTTCCTGCCGTCGTCGTGCTGGTGATCGTTGCCGGTGCCCTGCTGGGCGTCAACAACACCATCTACACCGAACTGGCCATGGGCGTCTCCGATTCGCCCCGGCCCGTGGCATCCTCCGGCTACAACTTCGTCCGCTGGATGGGCGGCGCCCTGGCCCCGTTCGCGGCGGCCCAGCTCGGTGAACACTTCGGCCCGCAGGTGCCGTTCTTCGCCGGCGCTGTGGCCATGGTGATTGCCATCCTGATCGCATTCGGCGGCCGGGCCTACCTGTCCTCGCACGAACCGCACGTCGTGTAAACATCCGGACAACAAACAAACCCTTCATCACGCCAGGTGATGGAGGGTTTGTTGTTTTACGGCGAAAGCTGATCGGGCGTCCCCGGAAAGGCCGCCGGATGTGATCGGGCGTTACTTGGCTTTCGCTGAACCCTTCGGCACGAACAGCGTCTCAGCCTGCTCCAGGGACATGCCGTTGGTCTCGGGCACCTTGAACATGACGAAGAAGAAGGACGCGGCAGCGAACAGGGCGTACATGGCGTACGTCAGCGGCAGGGACGCCGAGGCCATGACCGGGAAGCTGAGGGTGATCGCGAAGTTGGCCACCCACTGCGCCGCCGCAGCCAGGCCCAGCGCGCGGGCGCGGATCCGGGACGGGAAGATCTCGCCCAGGAGCACCCATACCAGCGGACCCCAGGAGGCGCCGAAGCTGACGACGAAGATGTTGGCGGCCACGAGGGCAACCGGACCCCAGGCGCCGGGGAGGCTGATGTCCTCGCCCGAGCCCGTGGCGGAGGAAAAGGCCAGGGCCATGGCGCCCAGGGACACGGCCATGCCCACGGAGCCGGCCAGCAGGATGGGCCTGCGGCCCACCCGGTCCACCAGCGCAATGGCCACCAGGGTGACCAGGATATTGGTGATGGACGTTGCCACCGAGATGGCCAGGGAGTCCTTCTCCTGGAAGCCCACAGCCTTCCACAGGGTGGTGGAGTAGTAGAAGATCACGTTGATCCCCACGAACTGCTGCAGCACGGACAGGATGATGCCCACCCAGACCACTGCCTGCAGGCCAAGGGTCTTGCCGCGCAGCGATCCCTTCTGGCCGGCCACCTTGTCCTCCTCGATGGCTTCCTGGATGTCGCGGATGTGCCGGTCCGTGTCCTCAGCGGGTGCGATCGAGTCGAAGATCTTCCGGGCCTGCTCCTCCTTGCCCTGGAAGACCAGGAACCGCGGGGATTCGGGCAGGGTGAAGGCAACCCAGCCGTACACGACGGCCGGTACAGCAGCACCGAGGAACATCCACCGCCACGCCTCGATGCCCAGCCAGAAGGCCTGGTCCGCACCGCCTGCACTGGTGGCGAAGAGTGCGTCGGAGAGGAGTGCGGCAAAGATACCCGTGGTGATGGCAAGCTGCTGCAGGGATGCGAGGCGGCCGCGGACCTTTCGCGGCGAAATCTCGGAGATGTATGCCGGCGCGATCACGGACGCCAGGCCGATGCCCAGGCCGCCTACCAGGCGCCAGAACACCAGGTCCCACACGCCGAACGCGAACCCGGTACCGATGGCGCTGACCAGGAAGAGCAGTGCGCCCAGCTTCATGGCCGGGATGCGGCCGTAGCGGTCAGCCACCTTGCCGGCCAGGAAGGCTCCGGCGGCACAGCCCAGCAGGGCGATGGCCACGGCGAAGCCGGTCACTGCCTCGGACAGGGCAAATTCTTCCTTCATGGCGTCAACGGCCCCGTTGACCACGGACGAGTCGAAGCCGAACAGGAATCCGCCCACCGCCCCCGCAAGTGCCAGCCAGATCACCCGCCGCGGTATCCCGGTATTGGTCTGCTCCTGTGCAGTGGGCATGGTTCTCCCTGGGTTTGGGGGTTTATGGATGCGGTGCGGACGTCGTCGGCTGCGGTACCGGCCGGAACGGCCGGCGCACACGCGCTAAACAGTGTGGCACGTCACCGCCGCAGGTTCCACTTGGCAGGGGCTGCCCGGCCTTTAAGGAACGACGACGACGGCGGGCCGTGCCGCCGTCGTCGTCTCATCACACTGTCCTGCGCACCCGGGCAGGGTGTCCGGGGTCAGTGCGCCGGAATCTGCATGCTGTCGTCGTCCTGCGGGGACGCTTTCTGGTCCGTCAGCTTCTTGCGGGGAAGGGCGAAGCTGATGAGGAATGCCAGGCCCGTCAGGGCCGCGGCCGTCAGCATCACCGTGTCAATGGACGTGGCGAAGCCTTCGGTTATGGGCCTGGTGAGCGTGCTGTTGGCGGTGTGCAGCCAGCTGGTGTCATTCAGGGAGTCGTTGGACGCGCCGTTCTTGAAGAAGTCGTACAGCTTGGCGTTGGCCGGGTCCGATGCGACGGCGGGATCCTTCAGGACGGCCAGGTAGGCGGGGTCCGTGGTGGCGGCCTTCATGCCGTCGGCAATCCGGTTCGCGGCCAGGCTGAAGAGCATGGAGATGAACACGGCGGTTCCCACGGCGCCGCCCATGGACCGGAAGAACGCGGCCGAGGAGGTTCCCACGCCCATGTCCCGCGGCGGTACCGAGGTCTGCATGGCCAGGGTGAGCGGCTGCATGCAGAAGCCCAGGCCGACGCCGAAGAAGACCGCGATGAGGCCCGGCACCCAGAGCCCGGTGTCAACGCCAAGGGAGAAGCCCATCACCAGGGCGGCCGCGGTCAGGATGCCGGTACCCATGATGGGGAAGATGCGGAACGTTCCGGAGGCCGAGATGGTGCGGCCGGCGGTGATGGACCCGAACAGGATGCCCACCGTGAAGGTGATCATCATCAGGCCGGCTTCGGTGGGGGTGAGGCCCTTGACGAGCTGGAGGTACATGGGAAGCATCGCGATGGCCCCGAACATGCCGATGCCGATAATGAAGTTCAGCAGCGAGGACAGCCCGAACGTGACGTTGTGGAAGAGGCGAAGCGGGATCAGGGCGTAGTCGCCGGCACGCTTTTCCGCCAGCAGGAACCAGGCAATGCCCACCACGCCCAGGCCATAGCAGAGGAAGGAGTTCAGCGAGGTCCAGCCCCAGGTGCGGCCCTGTTCGGCCACCAGCAGGAGGGGAACGATGGCGACGGTGATCGCGGCTGCGCCCCAGTAGTCGATCTTCTGCTTGAGGTGCTTGGCGGGCAGGTGGAGGAACAGGAACACCACGGTCAGCGCCGCCAGCCCGATGGGCAGGTTGATGAAGAAGACCCACCGCCAGCCGTCGAAGCCCAGGATATTGGCGGAGCCGGCGAACGCGCCGCCCACCACCGGCCCCAGGACCGAGGAGATGCCGAACACGGACATGAAGTAGCCCTGGAACTTGGCGCGGTCCTTCAGGGACACGATGTCACCGATGATGGTCAGCGCCAGGGCCAGCAGGCCGCCTGCGCCCAGGCCCTGGATGCCGCGGGCCACAGCGAGCTCGGTCATCGAGTGCACGGACCCGGCGTAGAGGGAGCCCACCAGGAAGACGGCGATGGCGCTCAGGTACAGCGGCCGGCGCCCGAAGATGTCGCTCAGCTTGCCGTAGAGCGGCGTGCTGACGGTGGATGTGATCAGGTAGGCGGTGGTGGCCCACGCCTGCAGGGAAAGCCCGTCCAGGTCGTTGGCGATGGTGTAGATGGACGTGGAGACGATGGTCTGGTCAAGCGATGCCAGGAACATGCCCAGCATCAGGCCCACCATTACTGTGACCATCTGTCGTTGCGTCAGTGTTTCTCCGGCACGGGGCGCGGCAGGGGCTTTGGACATGGGTGCTCCAAGGAAAGAAAAGGATATAAGCAGCGATAGTTGCTTTCAGTAACTATCTTACCGGTTCTTTCTATTCCCTGTCCTTCGGATTTTCACGGCAAAAGTTTTTTCCCGCCTTTCTTCACGGCTCCACGAGGATGCCGTCCGGGTCGCACCAGACGGTGGCGCCGGGACGGAAGGTCACGCCGTCGATCACAACGTCCACATCCACCTCGCCGGCTCCCGCCTTCTGGCTCTTCCGGGGGTTGCTGCCGAGGGCCTTGACGCCAAGATCCAGTTCCGCGATGGCCAGCCGGTCGCGGATGGCGCCATTAATAACGACGCCGGCCCAGCCGTTGGCCACGGCGCTTTCGGCGATCATGTCCCCCATCAGGGCAGTGCCCAGCGAGCCGCCGCCGTCCACCACCAGGACCGCGCCGTTCCCCGGTGAGCCGAGCGTGGACTTCACCAGGGCGTTGTCCTGGTAGCAGCGGATGGTCCGGACCGGGCCGCTGAAATGCGAGCGGCCGCCCAGGGACTGGAACTGCAGCGAGACGGACGCCAGCCCGTCGCCGCGCTCATCGTAGAGATCGGCGGTGTTCACGTCCGGGGCGGATCCGGTTCCTGCTGGTGTGGTCACGTGGCTCTCCTCGCCTGGTGGTGGATTATGCACATGCGGCGCCTCGGGACAGGCGGCGCGATACCGCCCACGATAGTCTGAACCCACCGCCAACCGGCCGCACCAGGGGGAGTCACGCAATGAGTCTGTCCAACACTCCCGCGCCCTCGGAACCCCCCGCGGCACAGGAAAGCACCGCGGCGGCGCTCGCCGAGCCGGTGCAAAAAGTCACTGCCCGTTGGGTGACCGGCCTGGTGCTGGTGAACGTGGGCATCAACGCGGCATTTTTCGGGCCCATCAACGTGTTCATCGGCCAACAGGCCATCAGTATCGATGCACCCAGCAAGGAAGCCATCCTCTCGCTGGTCACGGCCTGCGGCGCAGCTGTATCCCTGGTGGCCAACCCCCTGTCCGGTGCGCTCTCGGACCGGACCACGTCGCGCTTCGGCCGCCGGGCCCCGTGGGTGCTTGCCGGGGCAGTGCTTGCCACGGCGGCGCTGGTGGCCATGTCCTTCTCGGGAGCCGTGGCGCTGATGGTCCTCTTCTGGTGCCTGGTGCAGTTGGGCGCAAATGCCGCCTATGCGGCGATCACCGCCGCGGTCCCGGACCGTGTCCCGGTGGTCCAGCGCGGGGGAGTGGGAGGCCTCGCGGCGATGGGCCAGACCCTTGGCATCCTCACCGGGGCGGTGTTCGGAGCCGTGGTCTCGGGGAACTTCCTGGTGGGCTATTGGCTTTGCGCCGGGGCCCTGCTGCTGTCCGTTCTGCCGTACCTGTTCCACCGCAACGACCCCGCACTGCCCAAGTCGGAACTGGAAGCTTTCCGCCCCCGGGTATTCTTCAGAGGCTTCTGGATCAGCCCGTTTATCTACCCGGACTTCGCCTGGGCCTGGCTTACCCGGTTCCTGGTCAATGTGGGCAACCAGCTGACCATCGTCTACCTGCTCTTCTTCCTGCGGGACATCATCCACTATGCGGATCCCGCCGCGGGAGTGCTGGTCCTGACAGGCATTTATGCCGTCATGGTGATGATCACCGCCGTGGTCGCCGGGCCCTGGAGCGACCGGGTGGGCCGGCGGAAGCCCTTCGTCATCGGGTCCTCCGCCACCATCGCGATGGCAGGTGCCATCATGGCGTTCTTTCCCGTGTGGCCCGGGGCGCTGGCCGGCGCCGCCGTCCTGGGCATTGGGTTTGGCGCCTACCTGGCCGTTGACTTCGCCCTGTTGACCCAGGTCCTGCCGTTCGCGGTCAGCCGCGGCAGGGACATGGGGGTCATCAACGTGGCGAACTCGCTTCCGCAGGTGGTGGCTCCCGGCCTGGCACTGCTGGCGGTCGCCTATGGGGGCGGCTACCGGACACTCTTCCTCACCGCAGCGGTCATCGGGCTGCTGGGCGCCGTCTTCGTGGTCAAGATCAAGGGCGTCGACTGACCCTGCGGCACCGGATAGTAAGGGTGGCTGACGAATTAGGGCACGGACCTGTGCCGTATAGTTGAACCGGCTGCAGGGCGGTACGGAAGTGGGGGCGCTCCTGGCCGCAGTCGCTAAAACACAACCCCGGAATGCTGATGCCCGAGACTTTTTCAGACCATCCGCCCATGGCCGCCAGGCCTTCCGCTCCGCGCCAGCGGCTCCGCTATGCGCGGATCCTCGATACCGCTGCAGGGTTCGCCCGGACCGGCCTCGACGCCGTGGAACTCTCCGAGGTCGCGGAAAAGGCGGACGTCCCGCTCGGCACGCTCTACCGGTACTTTCCCTCCCCAACGCACCTGATGCTCGCCTTGTACCGCCAGCAGCTGGATGAGCTGCAGGCAGGGTCCCGCGGCTTGTCCCCGCGCTTCCGCGGCCGGGCACTTTCAGGCCTGCTGATGGAGATCTTCCACATGCGCGTCATGCAGCCCGCCGTGGAGCAGTGCCTCAGCCGGGGCGTGTACCTCCCCGAGAAGGACACCACCGAACTGCTGCGCGAGATCGACGCGCTCAGTGAGAAGCTCGTGGCCGGAGCCTGCGGTGATGCCGTTGGAGCACGCGTCCTGCTTCTGACCGTCACTGGTCTGGTCCAGTCAGTGCGCAACCGCCGCCTATCGCTCTTCGAAGCCGAGGAGGACCTCAAAAAGGCGTGCGGCCGGCTGTCTCCCGCTGCCGGATCAGGGTTCACAGTGGGCAAAACCGCGTAACTGGTCTAGACCAAAATGGCATTAAATCCGCCATAATCACGTGATGCGGACCACAAAAGGCCCTGCGTAAACGCTTTAGCACGGATTTTTCGTGTCAAGGGTGGCCGGACCGCCCCCTTGGGACTGCCTACCATGGAGGCACAGGAGCGGCAGGGCGGAAACATCCCCGGCGTTCCCGCGGACCCGCCACCCCTGGGTTTCCTGTCGCACTACTTTTCCACGCTGGGCCCGCTTCCGGGCTCCAGTCCCATGTGCCGTGTGCCCACGGCAAGCACCAGGAGACAACGACGTGTCCATTGACGCCATCACCGCCACCGACAACTCAGCAGCCACTGCCCTGACCGAAGACGAGATCTTCGGCGCCCACCAGGGCGGCAAGCTGTCCGTCACCAGCACTGTTCCGCTGTCCAACAAGCGGGACCTGTCCATCGCCTACACGCCGGGTGTCGCCGAGGTCAGCCGCGCCATCCACGCCAAGCCCGAACTCGCCCGCACGCTGACCTGGGCGGAACGCCTGGTGGTCGTGGTCAGCGACGGTACCGCCGTCCTGGGCCTGGGCAACATCGGTGCCAGCGCCTCGCTTCCGGTGATGGAAGGCAAGTCCGCCCTCTTCAAGACCTTTGGCGACCTCGACTCCATCCCGCTGGTCCTCAACACCACCGACGTGGACGAGATCGTGGAGACCCTGGTCCGCCTGCGCCCCAGCTTCGGCGCCGTGAACCTCGAGGACATCTCGGCACCCCGCTGCTTCGAGCTTGAGGAAAAGCTCATCGAAGCCCTGGACTGCCCGGTCATGCACGACGACCAGCACGGCACCGCCGTGGTGGCCCTTGCCGCCCTCACGAACGCCGCGAAGGTGACCGGCCGCGGCCTCGAAGGGCTCAAAGTCGCGGTGTCGGGTGCAGGCGCGGCCGGAATTGCCGTTGCCGAAATCCTGCTCGCAGCGGGCATCACCGACGTGGTGCTGCTCGATTCCCGGGGTGTCATCAACAGCAACCGGGCCGACCTCGCCGCCAGCCCCGCTGGCAAGAAAGCCGACATCGCGGGCCGCAGCAACCCCCGCGGCATCTCCGGCGGACCCGCTGAGGCACTGGCCGGTGCCGACGTCTTCATTGGCGTCTCCTCCTCCAAGCTGGACGAGGCCCACCTGGCCACCATGAACAAGGACGCCATCGTGTTCGCACTGTCCAACCCGGACCCCGAAGTCCTGCCCGAGGTTGCTGTGAAGTACGCCGCCGTCGTGGCCACGGGCCGCAGTGATTTTCCGAACCAGATCAACAACGTCCTGGCGTTCCCCGGCATCTTCCGCGGTGCCCTCGACGCCGGCGCCCGCCGCATCACCCCTGCCATGAAGCTTGCGGCGGCACGCGCCATCGCCGAGCTCGCCGAAGAGGACCTCTCGGCCGACTACATCGTGCCCAGCCCGCTGGACCCCCGCGTGGCCCCGGCAGTCACTGCCGCGGTCGCCGCAGCGGTGGAAGCGGAGTAGGGCTTCCTTCCCTGGAAACCACGACGGCGGTGCCTCCTTTCCTGAAGGAGGCACCGCCGTCGGGCGTTAAGGCAGCGCCCTAGACTGGGCACCATGAGCTCCGAAACCGTGGTGACCATCCTGTGCGGCCTGGCGATCCTGGTGGGGGTAGCTGGCACCATCATTCCTGTCCTGCCCGGGAGCGTCCTGATCGGCGTAAGCCTGCTGGCGTGGGCCATCTGGGGGGGTGCCGGTGCGGCGGGCTGGGTGGTATTCGCGGTGGCCATGATTTTTGTGGCCGCAGGAATGACGGCGGGCGCCGTCCTCACCGGCCGGAAGCTGAAGCAGCACGCCATTCCCGGCCGCAGCATCGTGGTGGCTTTGGTGGCGGGTGTGGTGGGTATGTTCATCATCCCTGTGGTGGGGCTCTTTGCTGGCTTCGCCGCCGGGCTGCTGGCCAGCGAGTTCGTCCGCACCCGGAACCTTTCGGCCGCGTCGAGGTCCAGCTGGGCGGCCCTGAAGGCCACCGGCCTGGGAATGCTCGCCGAATTCGGGCTCGCCTGCCTGGCCGCCAGTACCTGGGTGATCGGGGTGTGGATAGCCGCGGCCGGGGCCTAGAGTCCCAGGCCGCCCCACCTTGTCGCGGCTAGCATGGAAGGATGAGCTCCGGGGAAACTGCGCCGATCTATTGGGACAGCCGCGACCTCACTCCCTTCGGCCAGCCACACCTGCGCACTCCGGTCCACGACCTTGCCGGCGGCGTGGGTGGCCTGCTGACCGGAGTCCTGGGCGGACGCAATCCTGCCCTGCTGTCCATCGACGGGGAGGTGCCCCGGCTCAAGCGGCTGATGCCCAAACCGGCCAAGGCGGTGCATGAGGCTGTCTTCACGAGCCGCGAACCGGAACGCCTGATCACCCTGGCGCGCGCCTATCCCGGCTGGGCCGGGCTCTGCTACCTGATGGCCGGACTGCTGATGTACAAGCATGGCGGCTACCTGCGGGCTTCTGAGCTCCTCCAGCGCGGGCTCACCACCAGGAACGACGACGAAGCGAACCGGTACTCCTCCACCTACCTCACCCGGATCGTCACCAGGATAGAACTGGCCGAGCGGGTGGAGATCCCCGTCCTGTTCAGTGAGGAATCGGTATTCCTGGCCCTCGCCCACTCGCTGCGGGAGACGGGCCGCACGGAAGCTGCACTCGATGCGCTCAGCGGGCTGCCGCCGTCGCTCCCGATGGCCCTGGCGCGCTGTTCCCTGGCCCTTGCGTTGGGTCGAAGCCGGACCGTCATCGACTGGACCGAGGGGCTGCTGAACGCGGACGATCTGTCCGCGGCCCTGCTGCTGGTCCGCGCCCGTGCCCTGCGCAGGGAGGGCCGGCTGGACGCCGCACACCAGGCGATCGCAGAGGTACTCCGCCGCCGCAAGACCCACCTGACGCTCCGCAATGATGCGTTGACGGACCGGGCGCTGCTGGTGCTGGAATCAAGCCGACGGACGCTGAACCCGCGCGATTGGGGCCGCCGGCGCCCCGACCCGGAACCGCAGCGTGAGCTTGAGGCGCCGGTACCCATCCGCAAGGACGAGGAGATGCGGCGGATCTGGGAGCAGGACTGGAAGGAACTGAACGGGGAATAGATGCCCCCGGACCCGGTGCTATGCCCGGCCGGCAAGGAGCGGCACCAGCTGCTCGCCGAGCAGTACGGCCGCCAGTGCCACCATGATGATGCCGCTGGCGAGGGTCACTGCCCGGGCGGCGCCGGGCCTGCTTTGCAGCAGGGTGCGTGAGAGCAGGGCCACCAAGGTGTAGACCACGCCCGCCAGGACAACGAAGGTCATGCCGAGCAGTCCGGATTGCACGGGCACAGGCAGGGAAGCATCCGCACTTATGAACTGCGGGATGAGCGCTACGTAGAAGAGCAGGCCCTTGGGGTTGATTCCGCTGGTGCCCATGCCCTGCAGGAAGGTGCGCAGCTGGGTGCCGGAGCCGCCGTCGGCATGGGCGCTGAAGGTGGCCCCCCGCCAGGACCGTAGGGTTCCCACCCCGAGCCACAGGAGGTAGCCGGCACCCGCCAGCGTGATCCAGCCCAGGACGCCGGGCATCCCGGCCAGCACTGCAGCGAGTCCTGCCACCAGCAGGACCGTGTGCAGGACATAGCCGCCGCAAAGCCCTGCCACCGCCGGAACGAAGCTGCGCTGCCTCAGTCCCGCCGCGATGGTGTAGGCCCAGTCCACTCCCGGCGTGCAGGCCAGGGCGGCGGCCACCACCAAAAAGGCCAGGAACAGCTGCGGATTCATGGTTTTCTCCTGTCGAAACGGTCTCAGGAGCAACCATAGGGAGAATCCGGCCAAAAGTGCTTTCCGGTTTTCGCCCGACCCACCGCCAATACGATATGTTTATTGCGTGATCGACAGCATCGACAGGAATATTTTGCGCCACCTTCAGGAAGATGGCAGGATGACGGCCACGGCGCTCGCTGCCAAGGTGGGACTGACGGTGGCACCATGCCACCGAAGGCTGCGGGAACTGGAACAGTCCGGAGTCATCCGCGGTTACAAAGCGGACGTCGACCCGGCTGCGGTGGGCCTGGGGTTCGAGGCGATCGTGTTTGTCACGCTCCGCCAAGTGGACAGGTCCACGATGGAGATCTTTGAGAACCGGGTAGCGGGGAACCCGAACATCATCGAGGCCCAGCGGCTGTTCGGCTCGCCGGACTACCTGCTGAAGATCATCGCCGAAGACCTGCCGGCCTACCAGCGTTTCTACGACACCGAGCTCACGTCCCTGCCCGGGGTGGAGCGGCTGACGTCAACGCTGGTCATGAAGAACCTGAAGTCCAACGCGGGGCCGCCGGTGTAGGAACGGCCTACGGCCTGCCCGTGGACGCGATGCCGGCCTCGGCGTCAGAGGTGTAGTACTTGTCGGCAAGCTGCACGGAGTAGACGAACGTCATCCGGCCGGTGTCGTGGTTGGAAAGAATCTCTGCGGAAAAGACAGTCCCCGTCTGGTTGCCCATCCCGGGAATCCACTGCTCCTTGCCGGAGCCGTCCTTAAAATCGGCGCCGATGGGCTCGGCGTCCCGGAGAATGACGAAGCCCAGTTCATCTGCGGCCCGCTTGATTTCCCGGTTCGCGTCCTGCGCGTCAGGGTAGTTGACGAAAATATCCACGTGATCCACCATGTTGTCCGCACCGGGCCGGATGCGGATGGTGTCTGTTGACATCTCAACCGCGCCGTTGGGGGTGGTCATGCTGACGTCAATCAGCTTGCCGGAGTCAGCCGCGACCAAGGCCCCGTCCGATCCCGCCGGAAGCCCCAGCGCAGACATCTCCATCGGCCGTTTGGTGAAATCGAAGAAGGCTTTCCCGCTGCTCTTGATGGCATCGATGCCCTTCGGGGTGAACTGGGAGTTGCCGTCAACCACGATGGGCGTTTTTTCCTGGGACGGCGCGAACGCGCAGCCGGACAACAGGAGCATGCTGCCCAGGAGTGCGGTGACCGGAAGGTGCCTCACGGAGTGCCTGCAGGTTCAGTCTCCGCGTCGTACAAGTTCCCCGCCATGGTTTCCCCCCAGTGAATTCGTCGGTGCCAGCCTAACCGGGCTGCCGCGCCCGGGCGATGGGGAGGGCTATCCTGCGAGCAATCCGGTGGTGCGGTACGGGATGACCTCGCGCAGGAACATGCTGGTGGATGTCCGAACGATGCCGGGGCAGAGGCGGATTTCTTCGGAGACGCGGTAGAGGTCGTCAGGGCTTTTGGCCACCACGCGGATGAGGAGATCGGTGTCCCCGGCCGGCGCGTGGCACTCCAGGACTTCGGGGATCCGGCGCAGTGCGTCGATGGCCTCGTTCAGGTGGCTCTGGTCCAGTTCGGCGCTCACAGCCGCCGCCACACCCCTGCCGAGGGCCGCCGGGAGGACGCGGCTGCTGTTGGGGCGCAGCGCCCCCGACGCCGACATCCGTTCCAGCCGTGACTGCACGGTGCCGCGGGCCAGGCCCAGCTTCTGTGCAAGCACCATGATCGGGACACGCGGATCGTCGTCCAGGGCGTTCAGGATGCGCCTGTCCGTGGCGTCCAGTTCCTGCAATCTGATCACTTCCTGCCTGCTTCATCGTCAGGATTTGATCAGAATGACTAATCCAAGTCCTGCTTGTTGTTCCAACTGTAGGTCGTCTGCTGAAATAGTGGCAACAAGGGCAAAAGCTACCGCTGGAACCCCGCAGGCTTACAGGTTTCCCGGCACACCACCCGGCGCCCTGGACACCGCTTCCCGCAAGGAGGCCGCCGCTGGATGAGGCTTGTTCACACCATGCTCACTCTGCAAACACGGCAAGAGCCCCTGAGCTACCGACGTAGCGGATTTTCCGCCGTCATCGGTAGCTGAGGGGCTCTTGTGTTATTCGGTCTAGGGTTGGTCTCATGACCCGTGCCGGCCGATTCGCCCCCAGCCCCTCCGGCGAACTGCATGTCGGGAACCTGCGCACCGCCATGCTCGCCTGGCTCTTCGCCCGCTCCACAGGCCGGGCCTTCCTGCTGCGGGTGGAAGACCTGGACCGTGCCCGCGCGGGGGCGGAAGCGGAGCAGTTGCGGGACCTGGCCGCCGTTGGCGTCACCTGGGACGGCGACGTGGTGAGGCAGACGGCCCGGGGTCCCCTCTACGCTGAAGCCATTGCCCGCCTCCAGGACGCAGGCCTGACGTACGAATGCTTCTGCACGCGCCGGGAGATCCAGGAGGCGGCGTCCGCGCCGCATGCCCCGCAGGGTGCCTACCCGGGAACCTGCCGAAACCTGGACCCCGCTGAGCTGGAATTCAAGCGCTCCAGCCGCCCCGCCGCCCTCCGGCTGCGGGCGGGGGCTGCGGAGTTCACCGTGACGGACGTCCTCCATGGCCGGTTCACGGGCGTGGTGGACGACTTTGTCCTGCGGCGCAACGATGGCGTCACGGCGTACAACCTCGCCGTGGTGGTAGACGATGCCGAGCAGGGCATCGACCAGGTGGTCCGCGGTGATGACCTGCTGCCGTCCACCCCGCGGCAGGCCTATCTCGCCTCCCTTCTGAATATTCCGACACCGGAATATGCGCATGTTCCGTTGGTGGTGAACCAGGATGGCGTCAGGCTGGCCAAACGCGACGGTGCCGTCACGCTGGCGGACCTGGCAGCGGCCGGCGTTAGTGCCGATGTGGTGCGGGACCATCTGCTCGACTCATTGGGGCTTCCTCCGGGGCCGCTCGAACGCGCCCTGGCCGAGTTTGATCCCGGGCTGCTGCCCCGGGAACCGTGGGTCTGGTCCGCCCCCGCCGCTCGGACAGCCCCGTAGTCTGGAGTCATGCCAGAATCCACGGAACACCGCGCCGCCAGCAGCTTCACGCCCGAGACAGCCCGTGTGCTTGCGGAGGTGGCGCACAACCGCCAGAAGGACAAGCTAAAGCGGCCCTACAAGGACCATGTGCTGGCGGTGGGGGACGCGCTGGCAGACTTCGACGACGACGTCCGGATCGCCGGGTACCTTCACGACATCGCCGAGGACACCCCGATGACCCGGCAGGCCCTGCTGGACATGGGGGTCTCCGAGCGGGCCGTCGACATCATTGAACGGGTCACCAACCGGCTGCACTCCAACCCTGATGACTACCTGTCCGGCATCCATGAGATCGCCCAGGACCATGATGCCGCCCTGGTCAAGATCGCCGACAACGCGCACAACTCACTGCCTGAGCGTGTCCAGGCATTGGCCGAAAAGTGGCCCGACAAGCCGCCCGTCACCAAATACCGGGACGCGCGGCCGGTGCTTTACGCAGCCGTTGACGTGGAGGAGATCCGCAAAATCCTGGCCCGCGTCAACCCCTGGCTGCTGGAGGAGTTCGACGAACAGTTGGACGAGGCGGATGACACCGATTACGAAAATCTCCGGTACGACGCCGCCCCCGGAGACTAGACCCGCCCGAGGGCCTCGATGTCCTCAAGGAAATCCGCCTGCACTTCGGCGCTCACGGTGGTCCTGGTGTCACCGATCGCATCCAGGTAGTCCCGGGTGGAAGGACCCTTCCGCACCGCCTCACGGACGGACACGTCGCCCCCCGAGGCCAGCCCGCCGTCGTCGTACACTGCCTTTTCCAGCGCCCGCTGTGACGCGCTCCGGGCGGCGTATTCGATGTCCGCCGGGGAAAAGCCCTCGGTGCGCTCCACCAGGAGTTCCACGTCCACGCCGTCCACCACGGTGGCGGGGATGAAGCGCTGCCACATGGCTTCGCGTGCCTGCCGGTCCGGCAAACCGATGGGGATAACGTAGTCGAACCGGCCGTGGCGCAGGAATGCAGAGTCCAGGGCGCGGATGAAGTTGGTGGCGCAGACCAGGAGCCTGCCCGGCTGTTCGCGGAATGCCGGGATGATCTTGAGCAGCTCGTTCGTCACGCCCTGCAGCGGCGACGGCGGGTCCCCGGCCCGCTGGGAGGCGATTTCCTCCACCTCGTCGATGAACACCACTGCATGCTCCAACTCAGCGATTTCGAGGAAGGTTTCGCGCAGTGCACCGGCCAGGCCTTGCGGATCGCCGGCCAGCCGGGAGGGGAAGACCTCCACGAACGGCCATTCGAGCCGGGAAGCGATGGCCTTGGCGAAGGTGGTCTTGCCGGTGCCCGGCGGGCCGAACAGGACGACGGCGCGCGGCGGCACCACGCCGAATTCGTCCGCGAGGTCCGCCTCGGCCAGTGGAAGCACCAGCCGGCGTTCGAGCAGTTCCTTCTCCTTGCGCATGCCGGCCACGTTTTCCCACAGGTCACGTGCCAGGACCCGGCCGCCGAGCTGGCCGAGGGCACCGAGCTCCTGGCGCTGGACCGGGATGGTGCGTTCGAAGTAGCGGAGGTTCTTCTTGAGCGCGAAACCGCGGCCCAGGAACGCCTCCACCCGGGTTTCGGATTCGGGCATGAGTGCCGAGAGCTTGTTCAGGCCGTGCGGCGCCATCCGGTTTTCGACGGCGGCCAGCAGCGAGGTGCCGATGCCTCGGCCCCGGTATTCGGGCAGGGTGGCGAGGAAGACAATCCAGCCCTGGTCGTGGGCGGCCCGTCCGACGGCGGCACCCACCACCTGCTCACCCAGCACCGCCACCACTGCATGGTCTTTTTCGCAGGAGGCGAGGACTTCGGACAGGGCGTAGACGGGCTCCACGTTGTTGGCCTTCAGGGTCTCCCACAAGTGCAGGATCCCGTCCAGGTCCGCCGAATGGAAATCCCTGATCCGCCAGTTGGTCATGCGTTACTCCTGAAGGTTCGTCGTTGAGCCAGTCCCGGTGGGCCAGCGTTTGGCACCTGGAAGTGAGCTTATGCGAAGCCGCCGCCCGGGAGGGTTGCGGAGGCGTTGCATGACGTCCGCTCAGAGGCCCAGCGCGTCCATCGTGTGCCGCAGAGTGTCCGCGGAGTGCCGCAGTGCTGCCAGCTCGTCGTCGTCCATGGGCGTCTCCAGGACCCGGTGCACGCCGCCGCGGCCCACCACGCTGGGCAGGGACAGCGCCACCCCCGAGATCCCGCAGAGCCCTGACAGGACCGTGGAAACGGGCAGGACGGCGTTGTCGTCGCGGAGTAGCGCCTCCACGATGCGGGCCCCGGAGAGGCCGATCGCGTAGTTCGTGGCCCCCTTGCCCGCGATGACCTTGTAAGCGGCCTGCACCACTTCCTTGGCAGCGCCGGTGAGGTATTCGGGCGTGAAGATCCGTTCGCCGCCAACTGTCCAGTCGCGGATCGGCACCGGGCCGATGGTGGCGCCGGACCACAGCGGGAATTCGGTGTCGCCGTGCTCGCCCACCATGCTGGCGTGGACGCTGGTGACGGAGACCCCTGCCCGGCGGGCCAGCAGCCAGCGCAGCCGGGACGTGTCCAGTACCGTTCCGGAGGAGAAGATCCGCTCCGGAGGCAGCCCGGAAATCTGCTGCGCGGCCACCGTCAGGACATCGCACGGGTTCGTCACCAGCACGTAGACAGCATCCGGTGCCCGCTCCAGCAGCGGAGGCATCAGCTGTTCAAGGATCCGCACATTGGTGCCGGCCAGGTCCAGCCGGCTCTGTCCGGGGTTCTGCTTGGCGCCGGCCGTGATGACCACGACGTCGGCGCCTTCCGTGACGGCGATGTCCCCGCCACCCGTGACGGTGGCCGACGCCGCGGCGAACTGGCTGCCATGGGCAAGATCCAGGGCTTCAGCTTCCGCCTTGGGGGCGTTGACATCGAACAGCGCGATGTTGCTGGCAGAACCTCGGATCAATGCCGCGTACGCCAGCGAAGTTCCGACGCTTCCAGCGCCCACCACCGCGAGCTTGGATCCTGCCATGGTGCACCTTCCCTTTCCGGGACCGTTGAGTGTGTCGTACCCGAAGAGTAGCGTGGCCCACATCACTCAAACCCCCATATAGGAGCCACCATGCCACATTTCGGACGCCGGCTCGCAGCTGTTACTGCCGCGCTGGCCATAAGCGTCACCACGGGGGCCGTCAGTCCCGCCGTTGCGACAAACCCGCATGAAGGCGACGAGCGCCACACCGAGAAGAACCCCACGGCCACCGGTTACGGCGGCGCCGTGAGTACCGTGGACCCGGAGGCGTCCGCGGCGGCCATCGATGTCCTCCGGCATGGCGGCAACGCCGTTGATGCCGCCGTCGCTGCGGCAGCCACCTTGGGGGTCACCGAGCCGTACAGCGCCGGAATCGGCGGTGGCGGCTACTTCGTCTACTACGACGCGAAGTCCGGAAAAGTCAGCACCATCGATGGGCGGGAGACGGCGCCGGCCAAGATCAAGAACGATGCGTTTATCGATCCGAAGACAAAGCAGCCCTACCCCTTCACGCCTGAGCTCGTCACCAGCGGTGTCTCGGTAGGTGTTCCGGGTACTCCCGCCACGTGGGAACGCGCGCTGGAGCGCTGGGGGAGCATCAGCCTGGGGGATGCGCTGGAACCGGCTATTGAAGTCGCAGAGGACGGCTTTGTCGTTGATGACACATTCCGCCAGCAGACGGCTGACAACCAGAAGCGCTTCGAAGCCTTCACCTCTACCAAAGACCTGTATTTGCACGATGGGAAGCTTCCGGAGGTGGGATCGGTCTTTCGGAACCCCGATCTCGCCGACACCTATCGGCTCCTGGCCGATGAGGGCATGAGCGCGTTCTATAGTGGGCCGCTGGCCAAAGAAATCGCCAAGACCGTACAGAACCCACCCAAGTCGAAGGACACCACCCTTCCAATCCCCAAGGGCTCCATGACCGTGAAGGACCTGGAGGACTATAAGGCCCTGGACCAGGACCCCACGCATGTGAACTATCGGGGCTATGACGTCTACGGCATGGCGCCGTCCAGCAGCGGCGGCACCACGGTAGGCGAATCGCTGAACATCCTGGACGTGTTCGACCTGCCGGCACTGAAGAAGGACCAGCCCGCAGTACTGCACCACTACCTTGAGGCCAGCGCGCTGGCTTTTGCGGACCGTGCCAAATACGTGGGGGACCCGGCGTTTGCGGATGTTCCCACCAAGGCCCTGACGGATCCCATCTTCGGCAAGGAACGCGCCTGCGAGCTGGACCCCGCGCATGCGGCGACCAAGCCGGTGCTGCCCGGTGACGTCAGCAACTACGACGGAACCTGCCCGATGAAACCAGCCGCTGCCGCGGACGAGAAGGACACCGAGAACATCTCCACCACCAACATGACCGTCTCGGACAAGTGGGGCAACGTTGTGGAGTACACGCTGACCATTGAACAGACCGGCGGCTCCGGTATGGTTGTTCCCGGCCGCGGGTTCCTGCTCAACAACGAGCTCACCGACTTCTCCACGGTCTACAGCGCCACGGATCCCAACCGGATCGAGCCGGGCAAGCGGCCGCGTTCGTCCATGTCACCCACCATCCTGTTGGAGGACGGCAAGCCGTTCCTGGCGCTGGGCTCACCGGGCGGCTCCACCATCATCACCACCGTCCTACAGACCATCGTTAACCGGATCGACCTGGGCATGAGTACCCCGGATGCCATTGCGGCCCCCCGTGCGTCCCAGCGGAACACCGAGAAGGTGACGGCAGAACCAGCGTTCATCGACAAGTACGGGCCGGCCCTGACATCCCGGTTCGGCCACATCCTGGCACCATCGGGTGACTCGTTCACCTCCGCCGCGGAAATCGGGGCAGCCACCGCCATCGAGTTCCTTGATGACGGTCGCACCCTGGCGGCGGCCGAGCCGGTAAGGCGCGGCGGCGGTTCAGCGTTGGTGGTCAAGCCGTCGAAGTGACGGCCGCGCACCGCCCTTAAACCCCGACGGCGGCGCCTGGGTTCCGGACTTCCAGAACCCAGGCGCCGCCGTCGGACGTTAAGGCAGCTACTTCTTGAAGGTGTCAGCCGCCGCGTTGGCCACCACCGGGGATGTTCCGGTGTAGCCGTCGCGGGTTTCGGCGATTTGGCGGATGCGGGTGCGGCAGGCGTACCAGCCGAGGACCATGAGGATGGAGGCGATGGCGGTGACGAGCATGGTCAGGGGTGAGTCGATGAAGACCATGATGAGGACGCCGATGAGGAAGAGCAGGGAGAGGTAGCCGGTGTAGGGGGCGCCGAACATGCGGAAGGAGGGGCGTTCGACCCAGCCTTTGTCGGCCCAGCGTTTGAGTTGGATTTGGCAGAGCACGATGGTGGCCCAGGTCATGATGATGCCGACGGAGGCGATGTTCAGGACGATTTCGAAGGCTTCGGCGGGGACGAGGTAGTTCAGCGGGACGCCGAGGAGGGAGACGGTGGCGGTGATGGCGATGCCGCCGTAGGGGACGCCTGCTTT